>JBAYTV010000041.1:0-9094 GCA_041675405.1 Sideroxydans sp.
GGAAGAGATGTATCGACTTTGTCGATGACCTTAAACGCGAAGCGCACGCCATAGCTCTTGCCGATCCAGTTGGCTTGCATGGTCTTCACCTGCTCAGGCCAGCCCGTCAAAGTATCGAGGTCTTGCAACAGCTCTTCTGCGTATTGGGTGATGCGGAAGAAATACATCGGTATCTCGCGCTTCTCCACCAGCGCGCCAGAACGCCAACCGCGTCCGTCGATGACCTGCTCGTTGGCCAGCACGGTGTTGTCCACCGGGTCCCAGTTCACGGTCGAAGTCTTTTTGTAGATCACGCCTTTTTTGAACAGCTTGGTGAACAGCCATTGCTCCCAACGGTAATACTCGGGTGTGCAGGTCTTCACTTCGCGCGTCCAGTCGATACCCAATCCCAGCGCCTTCAACTGCTGCTTCATGTACTCGATATTGGAATACGTCCAAGCGGCGGGGGGTACGTTGTTTGCCATCGCGGCGTTCTCGGCAGGCAGGCCGAACGCATCCCAGCCCATCGGCTGCATCACGTTGAAACCCTTCATGTGGTGATAGCGGCTCAGCACGTCGCCGATGGTGTAGTTGCGCACATGCCCCATGTGCAACTTGCCGGAAGGGTAGGGGAACATCGACAGGCAATAGTATTTTGGCTTGTCGCTGTTTTCTTTGGCGACGAAGGCCTGCGTGGATTCCCACTGCTGTTGGGCGGATGCTTCGATGTCTTTGGGGGAATAGTTGGATTGCATGGCACTTCATAAAATTAAGTTGTCGGGCGAATTGCGTTGTTGCGCGGTTCTCGCAATCCTCGTGTACAAATACGTACATTCCGGTTGCTGCGCTCCGTGCGCCTAGCACTTCATCCCGACAACTTAATTTTATGAAGTGCCCAAAACGCTGCAAAATTTGCGGGTTCGGCATTATAGCGGCAACATGCAAGCCCCGCGCACGCAAGGAGGTCTGGATATGAACAAGAAGCCAGGGTTGCTCTTGGTGTTGCTTGCCATGCCAGCTCACGCTGAAACGGATGCGCAGGTGCAAGCGGTGCAGATGCCGGCCTAGCTGCAACGTGGCGATACCGCGCGTCCCTTGCGCGTAGGACTGGCATTGCAGGACGGTGACCGCCTTATCACGGGATCGAATGCGCGCATCTTGTATAGACTGCCGATGGCAGCACGGTGAAGTTGGGGGAGAAGGCCAGTCTGACTTTGGGTGGCTTGTCGCGTCAGCAGTCAGAGCCTTCGGTGTTTCGCGCCGTAATGGATGTCGCCAAAGGTGCGTTCCGCTTCACTACCACCAGAATCTCCAAATTGAAAGGGCGCAACCTGCCCCGCAACTTGGCGGGAAATGGAAAGTCGACTTATTGACTGTTCCTGACCAAGCCAGTGCATTAGCCGCTTATGATCAGTGGCTCAGTGCCGGCTACGACGTACAGTTGCAACCGGTCGCCCAAGATGGTGGCTGGGTCTATGTGCTACAGATCGGGCAATTGCCAAGCCGTGCCCAAGCCGAGCAGTTCGCAACCCAACTCAAAGGCAAGCTTGGTGCGGAAAACCCGAGCGCCTCGCGCTAGCCAGCCAAACTGGGTTAGAATCGCCGTCCAAAATTAATTATCCATAATCGTTCAGGAGAGATCGTTATGTCCAGCAAGTACCCAGTCATCGCAGTCACCGGCTCATCCGGTGCAGGCACCACTACCGTCAAACGCGCCTTTGAGAACATCTTCCGTCGCGAAAACATCAATGCAGCCGTTGTTGAAGGCGACAGCTTGCACAGCTTGGATCGTATGGCATTCCGCGCTGCAGCAGCCGAGGCCGCCAAGAACGGTCACAACACATTCAGCCACTTCGGCCCGGAAGCCAACCACTTCGACAAGATCGAAGGCATGTTCAAACAGTATGGCGATACCGGCATGTGCCAGCGCCGTTACTACGTGCATAGCGAAGCGGAAGCCGTAGAACACAACAAACACTTCAATCTGACCAGTCTGACACCGGGTGTGTTCACCCCTTGGGAGAACATCGAAGAAGGTTCCGACCTGTTGTTCTACGAAGGCCTGCACGGTTTGGCTAAAGACGAGAAACAGGGTATCGATGCGCGTCGTTATGTGGACTTGGGCATCGGCGTGGTGCCGGTGGTCAATCTCGAGTGGATCCAAAAGATCCATCGCGACAAGGCGGAACGTGGTTATTCAGCTGAAGCGACCGTCGATACGATCATGCGTCGTATGCCTGACTACATCAAATACATCACCCCGCAGTTCACCCACACCGACATCAACTTCCAGCGTGTGGCGACTGTGGACACATCGAACCCGTTCATCGCACGCGACATCCCGACACCGGATGAGAGCTTCGTGGTGATCCGCTTCCGCAATCCAAAGGGTGTCGATTTCCCTTACTTCCTGAGCATGATCCCCAACTCGTTCATGTCGCGCGCCAACACCATGGTCGTGCCCGGCGGCAAGATGAGTCACGCGATGGAGATCATCCTGTCGCCGATCATGCACGACATGATCCAAAACAAGAAGAAGTAAGACTAAAAGTAATGACAGAACGGGGAATCAGGCTTGGCTTGATTCCCCGTTTTGCTTTAGAGGGATGGTTTTCGCTGAGGGTGCTCTATGTCTGAGAGTAAACATAAGAATTACGAGATCCTTAACCTCATAGGTTATGGATTGGCTAAATTCAACAATGATTTCACGCGCGAATTTGGAGTGGAAACCAAGACAGCGCTCTACGAATATTTTGTTCGAGCAGGAATCTCTGAAACCGTGGGCACTATTAAAAATCGACAGGATTTGTTCGACCCATTCTTTGAGAACGGGAGAAAAGGGTGGTGGCAAAAGGGTGATGCGTATATCCACCGGAAAATATTTATCGACCATTTATTTGGAAATCTAGGCGCAGCTGATTTTGCGGCGATAGTTAAGATGTATTTACTTGGTGAAGGTCATCTCGACACGCCAGACCAAAAGACAATTTCCCCCATAACAAAAAGCAAATTTAAACAACTCCAAGCAACAGGCGAAGAGGCTGAAATTTTCTTCATGGAAAATTTCAGCACTATCCCTCAGTTCAAGAATGCATCAATTGAAGATGCTAGAAAATTTGGCGATGGTTACGATTTCCAAGTTCAATTAGAACATGAATATGTTCTGGCGGAAGTCAAAGGCGTTAGAGCCAAAAAAGGAGCTTTCAGAATGACTGAGAATGAGCACTCTAAAGCCAGAGAATACAAACAAGCCTATGGCGTAGTGGTTGTTAGCAGCTTAGAAGACACGCCAAAAATGACAGCGATTTTCGACCCTCTAAGTAAGTTAACTTTTACAGAGGCAGTGATTCAAACAAAGCAGCTCAGTTTTCATTCCCAATCTTTGGAGTGGTAGGCGCGCATACGAATTTATTAACCTTGCGTGTGGGATAATTCGCAAATGAATCCTGCTCTTCTTTCCGGTTTAAATCCCGAACAACGTGCTGCCGTCGAACTGCCTGCCCGATCTGCGCTGATATTGGCGGGCGCAGGGAGCGGCAAGACGCGTGTGCTCACCACGCGCATCGCTTATCTCATCAGCACAGGGCAGGCTAACCCGCACAGCATCTTGGCGGTGACCTTTACCAACAAGGCGGCAAAGGAGATGAAGACGCGCCTGTCGAGCATGCTTCCCGTCAATATCAACAGTATGTGGATAGGCACGTTCCACGGATTGTGTAATCGCCTATTGCGTGCGCATTTTCGCGAGGCGAATCTGCCGCAGACTTTTCAGATCCTTGATTCGGGAGATCAGCTTTCTGCCGTCAAGCGTGTGATGAAGGCGCAGAACCTTGATCCAGAGAAGTACATCCCGCGTGACGTGCAGAACTTCATCAGCGGCAGCAAAGAACAGGGCTTGCGCGCGCATGAGGTGGAAGCCTACGACCCATTCACGCGGCGCAAGGTGGAAGTGTTCGCTGAATACGACGCGCAATGCCAGCGCGAAGGCGTGGTCGATTTCTCCGAGTTGCTGTTGCGCTGTTACGAATTGTTGTCGCGCAATCAAGGATTGCGTGAACATTATCAAGAGCGCTTCAAGCACATTCTCGTGGATGAGTTCCAGGACACCAATCCGCTGCAATACCGCTGGTTGAAGTTGCTTGCAGGAGTGGGTGAGCGTCGTAGAGTGTTCCCTCATCCTAACCTTCTCCCGGGGGGAGAAGGAACGAACGCATCGCTACGCGATGATTCTTCAACCTCGGCGCTTTTTGCTGTTGGGGATGACGACCAGTCTATCTACGCTTTTCGTGGGGCGAACGTGGGCAACATGCAGGAGCTGCTGCGCGATTTCCATGTGGAGAACGTCATCAAGCTGGAGCAGAACTATCGCTCGCACGGCAATATCCTCGATGCCGCTAACGCGCTCATCAGCAACAACAAGAATCGCCTCGGCAAGAATCTGTGGACGTCCGAGAACGGCGGCGAGCAGTTGCGTGTGTATGAAGCCGAGACCGATGTGGATGAGGCGCGCTTCATCGTGGAGGAGATCCAAGAGCTCAAACGCGAGGGGGTGAAACTGACCGAGATGGCGTTGCTGTATCGCTCCAATGCACAGTCGCGCGTGCTGGAACATGCGCTGGTATCAGCGGGGTTGTCTTACCGGGTGTATGGCGGACTGCGTTTCTTCGAGCGGCAAGAGATCAAGCACACCTTGGCTTATCTGCGTTTGATGGAGAACACGGACGACGACAATGCCTTGCTGCGTATCATCAACTTCCCCACGCGCGGCATCGGTGCGCGCAGCATCGAGCAGCTGCAAGAAGCGGCACGCATCAACAACACGACGCTATGGGATGCCGCTGCGCGCGCGGGCGGCAAGGTGACTGCATTCGTCGGACTCATCGAATCCCTGCGCAGTGGCATCTCAGGTTTGCCGCTGCCGGAGATCATGGAGCATGTGCTACACCACAGCGGCTTGGTGGCGCATTACGAGGCTGAAAAGGCGGTCGCCTCCAAACGTCGCGAAGCGGAAGAGCGTTTGGAGAACATGAACGAACTCATCAACTCCGCCACCTTGTTCGTGCATGAGAATGAGGACGATAGCCTTACGGCATTCCTCACCCATGCCTCGCTGGAATCGGGTGAGCACCAAGCGGGGGATGGCGATGACGCGCTACATCTGATGACGGTGCATGCGGCGAAAGGATTGGAGTTCCACACCGTGTTCATCACGGGCTTGGAAGAGAGCCTATTCCCGCACCAGAACAGTATCGACAATAACGACCTCGATGAAGAGCGGCGCCTGATGTACGTGGCCATCACGCGCGCGCGGCGTCGTCTGTACCTCACCTTCGCCCAGCGTCGCATGTTGCATGGGCAGACGCACTACAGCCGCGTGTCCAGTTTCATGCGTGAGTTGCCGGAAGAGTTGTTGCATTGGATCACCCCGCGCTACAGCGCCAGCACATCGTTCCAGTCCGGCAGCTATGAGACGAACAGCTACGCCAAAGCATTCAATGCTGTGCCGCTGGAGAAAGCTCCGCCAGCACCGAGTGCGATGTGGCGTACCGGACAACGCGTATTCCACCAGAAGTTCGGTGAGGGCGTGGTGACGGGCAGCGAAGGCAGCGGCACGGAAGGTCGCGTGCAAGTGAATTTCAAACGCGCTGGCAGCAAATGGCTGGCACTCGAATATGCCAAGCTCGAAGCTCTCTGATGCCAAGTTGCGGCTGATCGTCGAGAGCTATCAACGGCTCACCGGCAAACCGCTCATCCCCTTTGTTCCCTCGGATGCGAACGAGTTGCGCACTGCCTTGTGGGAAGCGCCGCGCGCCATCGTGGCGCACGGTACTGAAGCCGACCCTATCTTTTTCTATGGCAATCGAGCGGCACTGCAATTATTCGAGATGAGCGAGGATGAGTTCGCTCGACTTCCCTCCCGCTTGTCCGCAGAGCCGATGGCACAGGAAGCGCGGGTGAAGTTGCTAGAGAAGGTGTCGCGACAGGGCTATGTGGACGGCTACTCTGGCATGCGCATCGCCAAGAGTGGCCGACGTTTCATGATCACCGATACGACCGTATGGAATCTGTTGGATGAGGCGGGCGGGTATCACGGTCAGGCTGCGGTGTTCGTCAGAGCGCTTGCTTAGAGTATAAGCAAGCTCTAATATGCGAGTTCGATCTACTTCAAGGAACTTGCACATGAGCAATTCGTATAAAGAACTCATCCAGCACCTGAACCCTCCTTTAGGTGCATTCCGTAAAGAATCCGCTGAAGTGATGACAGGTTTCGATGCGATGTCGAAAGCGGCCATGACCGCCGGTGTGATCTCTGCCTTGGATAAGGAGCTTATGGCTACGGCCATCGCGGTCTCGACGCGTTGCGCAGGCTGTATCGCCTATCACGTCAGAGCGTTGGTGCGCCTGGGCGCGACACGCGAGCAGGTCAATGAGATGTTGTCAGTCGCCGTGTATATGGGCGGCGGCCCATCGTTGATGTATGCAGGTGAAGTTCTACACGCCTTCGACGAATTCAGGCAATAAATCCAAATTTTAGTTCCGGCCTAACTTGAAAGTTAGCCTTCACTGAAACTACGTTTTGTCGCAATACTGCGTTGCTCAAGAAAAATCACTCCTTACATATCCAAACATATGTGGCGTCGTGATTTTTCGTTCGCGTCTTGTCTTGCTTAGAACTTTGGATTTATTTGGTGACTGGCGGCGGATACTTCGTCGCCAATTTATCCGGCACTTCTCCATTGGTGGCTTGGGCGATCGCGCTTGCTTCCAGTACCGAGGTGAATAGCACGAAGATCAGAGTGGGCATCAGGGCGATGCGCGTGAGCGCAGTCCATAGGATACTTGCCATGTGCGGGTCGCCAGAGATCATGCTGAGTAGCCACGCTACCAACACCAGAAAAGCAGATATCGCATAGCCCAGCAGTAACAGGCGGCTACGCTTCCAACTCAAACGCCAGTGCATGTCCACGAACCAGCTCGTTTGTTTGCGACTGCGTAGATAGATGTAGGCAAGCAGACTGCCGGAGCAGATCAGTGGGATGAGCAGTCCGATCATGCCGATCTTTAGACCCAGCACGGCGGGCGTCATCAATAAGTCGAATGCGAACACTCCTGCTACGAATAGGTTGTGAGGGTTCTGTGCTTGTTTACGCTCGCTCGCGGTCGCTTGTACCTTCATTGAGGTGTGCCGTCATTTTCAGCATCAACTGCCGCAGCGACGACAACAGGGGCATCCAGCCACGGGAAGATGTTGCGGTAACTCACGTAGAGCGAAGTCAGTCCGATAGGTAGTAGCAAGATCATGCCGATGCCGAACGGCAAGATGCCTAGTATCAGTGCCACCAACTGCATGATGAGGCTGTACACCGTGTAAGGAACGATGTTGCGCATGGTGCCAAGGAAGCTGTCGCGCAGTGCCATGAAAGGCGGAACATTGCTGAAGAACACCAGCATGGGCGCATATTGCCAAGCCACGATGAGCATCAATACCAAGGTGAATCCCAACAGCACAGCCAAGGCGACTCCGCTCCCCGCCGTTTGTATCGCATCCATCAATACTTGCGGATCGTCGGTGGCGCGCACTTGTTCCATCAAGGTGGTGAGTTGATCGCCACCCACGAAGACCATCACCGCGGAGGCGAGCAACATGCCCATCATCAGGAATGCGCCCAGCGAAACGAGAGCGGGCGTGTTCTTCTTGAATCCTGCCAACAGGTCGGTCAATTCGACTTCCTCGTTCTCCTCCAGCGCGCGGCAGATACGCATGTAACCCGCCAGTATGATGGGCATGAGGATGACAGCGAGTAGCGGTCCGATGAGCGGGACCAACATCGCTAGGAATATCGCCAGGGTGCCGATCAAGGCGGTGGTGATAGCCAAGATAGGACTGACCATGATGAGTTGGTAGCCTTGCTTGATCCAGATCCAGCCACGGGCAGCGTTCAGTTTTTTGATTTCCATATCGGATGCCTCTATAAGTTCAAACTTCGTTGCAATACTGCGTTACTCATAAAAAATCACTCCTTACATATTCCACATATGCCGCGTCGCGATTGTTTACTCGCGCCTTGTCTTGCTTAGAATTTTGAATTTCTAGAGACATTCGATGCGAACTCTCTTAGAGCAAAACAGGTTGAACGGATGCGATGTGATTCTGCAGGACGCGCTTGAAATGGCCGGGATCATGCGGCGTCACCATCTCGCCATTGCGCGGCAGATGCAGGTCGTATAGACGCGAGATCCAGAAGCGTAGAGCGGCGACGCGAAGTGCCATCGGCCAGATATCGACCTCGGCTTGGATGAGTGGACGCACTGAATGATAGGCATTCAGCATGGCTTGCGCGCGCGCTGCATCTAGCCTCTGCTCGGCTCCCATGCACCAATCGTTGAAGGTGATGGCCAAGTCATAGACGAAGGCATCGTTGCAGGCGAAATAGAAATCGATGAGGCCGCCTACGCGCTCCCCGTCCATCAACACATTGTCGCGGAACAGGTCGCCGTGAATGACACCGTGCGGCAGTTTGTCGCTGGGGAAGTTGGCATGCAGGGCGACTTCACTTTCCAGTAGCGCGGCATCTTCTGCTGAGAGGAAGCGCTTCACTTGTTGTGAGGTGCTGGCGCGCCAAGCTGCTCCGCGCGCATTCTCCATCGCGCTACCAAAGCTCAGGCTGGCGTTGTGCATCTGGCCCAGCATCGCACCCACAGCCGCGCAGTTCGCTATGCTGGGCTGTGTGATCGACTTGCCGCTCAGACGGCTGACGATGCACGCGGGCTTGCCGTTCAGTTCGCCGAGGAAGTGGTTCTTGCCATTTGCCACCGGTGCCGGGCAGGGGATGCCGTGACGCGCCAAGTGCGACATCAGGTTGAGGTAGAACGGTAGCTCATCTGCTTTCAGCACTTCGAACAGAGTCAGCACGAAACGTCCGTTGCTGGTGGTGACGAAGTAGTTGGTGTTCTCGATACCTGCAGGGATGCCCTGCAACTCGAGTAGCGAGCCTAAGGAATAATCAGACAGCCAAGCGGAGATGTCTTGTTCGGTGACGCGCGTGAAGACAGCCATGCAGATTTTCTCGGATCAGAAACTGAAGATGACCCAACGCGGTACGCGCAGGCCGGA
>JBAYTV010000042.1:0-9016 GCA_041675405.1 Sideroxydans sp.
ATCTCTTCACTCTCGTTCGGGCCTTTGAGTTCTTTCACCGCTTCGGTGAGCTTGGGGTTGACTGGCGGGATGGATGCTTTTGCCGCATCGACCTTGCCCTTTAGCTCTCCCAGATCGAATGCGACGGCACTGGCAGATAACAGACACAGCGAGGACAACACTATTTGTACTGATCTTTTCATGTCGTCTCTCCTCACTTCGCAGGCAAGTAATCGAACGAACGCGCGACCAGCTTGCCCTGTTTGGCGAATGCCGCCGCATCTGCCTTGCTCGATGCATTGGCTTCTGCGCGTTGCAACTCTGCCTCATTGAAGGTCGCCGCTTTTAGCTCTTCCTCGTTCAAACCGCGCACCCCCGTCGTCGCCACCACCTTGCCAGTTCCTGCGCGCCCCGAAGAAAGTGCCAGCAATCCAGAAGCCTTATCTGCCCCCTTCTTCGCATCGCCTTTGCGAACACTCAGCATGTGCACCCAGCCTGTCGCCTTGCCCGCCTTCACTTTGAACCAGCCGCCCTGCTTACTCAAGATGTCCAACTTCTCACCAACGGAGAGTGCCTTCACCGATTTCGCGTCACGAAAAGGTTCGGCCTTCATGTCATCCGCTTTCGACATCGAGCCTGCTTCACCCGCGAGCGCCATCCCACTTTGCATAACAGCGCATACCATCAGCACCACCAACCATCCACTATGCTTGTTCATTATGTTTCCCTTCTTCATCCCACTTGATCAATGCCTCTGCGAACATCACGCGCCAACCTTGTGCCGCCTGCTCGCCACCGTGCAATCTGCCCTGATGCACGACATGACTCGTCGCGCCGTTCACATGCAATACGAAACGACTTAGCAACGAGGGCAATCCTTGAAGCACTGTCTCCAAATCAGCCTGGATCGCCGCACACGTCCCAACATCATCCAGATCCGCCGCCCACGAGATGGCGATGGTCTTCTCGAACAATCCCCACAAGCCCTTCTGCGAACCGCTCAAAATCTCCACACTCTTTTTTGGCGAACCGATGCGCCTCAAACCGAGACGGATCTTTTCCAACATGGCATCAGGTATCACATTGAGTTTGGTATCGAAACGGATGAGTAGCAACGTCGCCTGTACATCACCCTGCCGTGCCGTCGCCGAGCGCACCATGTTCTGTTCCAACGCCTTACCTGTCGCGTTGGCATACAGACGTGCCAGCGAGAAGTAAGCGATGCCCAACACCACTGGCCCAGCCAAGTTGATATAGGTGTTGGAGAAATTGATACTGGCGAACGAGAAGCCGATCAGGATGATCTGCGACAGACCGAACAGCTTGTCGATGTTGGCACGTCCATCCTCGCGATAGAAAGCCCACGCCGTTCCCCAGATGAGTGCCAAGGTGATGAGTAGATACCAGATGCGTCCTTCAGGGAAGCGCAGTGAGTCGCCATGCTTGTTGTTGTCGATTGCCGTCGCCAACACTTCCACACCAGGATGCATCTTCGCCATCGGCGTCGCGCGCAGATCGAACAGCCCGGGTGCGGTGGAACCGATGATGACGATCTTGTCTTTGAACTCATCCTGTGCGCGCTGCTTGTTCTTGCTACCCATGTCCGTATAGGCATCAGAGAAACTCACGTAGTGATAGCTGAACGGCTTGCCGCGCCAGTTGAGCAATATCTGCTCGGTAGAAGGTTCCGGCCAGCCCAAGTCCTTACCGATACGTGAGGGCAGTGAAGGCACCTTCCAACCATAGCTCGGGATGTAAACCGGATATTTGCGTACCACACCGTCACTATCCAGCACCACGTTGTGCGTACCTAGTCGACCGCTTTCGATTGCCGCTTGGAAATGCGGCAGGATGACGGCAAGTGTCGCGTCCTTCTGCGGTTCTTCATCTTCCATCGGCAGCACACCCGGGATCTGCTCGACCCTGATCTGACTCAACGAGTCCGCACTCTGATCGAGTCGCAACATGGGGAAGTAGATATTGTTGGCAGACGCGATGGCCGCATCGAAATAGGCATCACTATCTGTGTTGTAGATATCCGCATCGCTGAACAGGATGTCGAACACCACCGCTTTCGGTTGCTGCTTCTCGATGTTCTCCACGAACTCGCCCAACACCTGACGCGGCCACGGCCAACGTCCATATTCTTTAGACAGTGCCGCCAGACTCGCCTCATTGATATCCACGATGACGATGTCCGGATCAGGCATGGGCGGCGAGATGCGGTAACGCACCATGGCATCGAACGCCGCCGTGCGCATCTCACTGGTGATGTGCAACACCGTTGTATCCAACACCGCGAACACAGAGAAGATACCCGCAAGATAGAAATAGAAACTGCGTTTCCACGCACGGGCAAGGAATTCAGTGAATGCCTCTAACGCAAAACGCAGGCGGCTGGTAAGGGAGAGTAGGCGATTGTTCATGGGGGGATTTTAACAGTCAGACGCTTCTGAATAATAAAAAGCCCAGCACGATGGCTGGGCTAGTTTGATGCGAACTTAAATCTCTTAAGCGAAGTTCTTTGCTGCGAAATCCCAGTTCACCAAGCTGGTGAGAAAAGTCTCAACGAACTTGGGGCGCATGTTGCGATAGTCTATGTAGTAAGCGTGTTCCCATACGTCAACGCACAACAGTGCTTTGTCGCCTGTGGTCAGCGGTGTGCCGGCTGCGCCCATGTTGACGATGTCCAAAGAACCGTCCGCCTTCTTAACCAACCATGTCCAGCCGGAACCGAAGTTGCCGACTGCGGAAGTTTGGAACGCCTTTTTGAAATCATCGACGCTGCCCCACTTCTTGGCGATGGCATCTGCCAACGCACCGGTTGGAGCACCGCCGCCGTTTGGCTTCATGCAATTCCAGAAGAAAGTATGGTTCCACACTTGAGCGGAGTTGTTGTAGATGCCGCCAGCAGGCACCTTTTTGACGATGGCTTCCAGATCCAGGTTCTCGTATTCGGTACCCTTGATGAGGTTGTTCAGGTTGGTGACATAAGCCTGATGGTGCTTGGCGTAGTGGTAATCGAATGTCTCAGCAGACATGTGCGGCGCGAGTGCGTCTTTAGCATAGGGCAGAGCTGGCAGTTGATGTTCCATTTGTTTCTCCTAGTAAAAAATCGGGCGGTTCTCAGTGCAATAACCACAGGCAGAAATATACCATACCTTTATGCTTGGGTATTCCTAATGCTTTACAATCCCGCCCCCAGATCGAAAGCGCGACAGCATGAGCGAAACCCACAAACAGACTGGCGCGGCCAAGACGGCGCGCAACCCCATCAAGATCGTCCCCCTGCAACAACGCCTGCGCAAACCCGAGTGGATCCGCGTCAAATCAGGCAGCGGTCAGGGTTACCACGATGTGAAGCGTATATTGCGCGAGCACAGTCTGCACACCGTTTGCGAGGAAGCCTCCTGCCCAAACATCGGCGAATGTTTCGGCAAAGGTACTGCCACTTTCATGATCTTGGGTGACGTATGTACTCGTCGCTGCCCTTTCTGCGATGTGGCGCACGGCAAACCGCTACCGCCCGATACGAACGAACCCAAGCAACTGGCGCACTCCATCAGCCTGCTCAATTTGAAGTATGTCGTTATCACCAGCGTGGATAGAGACGACCTGCGCGATGGCGGTGCACAACATTTCACCGATTGCCTCACCGCCATCCGTGCCTCATCGCCCAATACGAAACTGGAGACGCTGGTACCCGATTTCAGAGGTCGCCTCGATATCGCGCTTGATGCGATGGCGCCTAGCCTGCCCGATGTGTTGAACCACAATCTAGAGACCGTGCCGCGCCTGTATGCCCTGGCGCGTCCCGGGGCGGACTATGCAAATTCGCTCAATCTGTTGAAACAATTCAAAGCGCGCTTCCCCAAGGTGATGACCAAGTCAGGTCTGATGTTGGGCTTGGGCGAGACCGACGATGAGGTGCTACAAGTGATGCGCGATCTGCGTGCGCACGATGTCGAGATGCTGACCTTGGGGCAATATCTGCAACCTTCCGATGGTCACCTGCCCGTATTGCGCTACGTCACACCAGACGCATTCAAGATGTTCGAGGAAGCCGCCAAAGAGATGGGCTTCTCCCATGCCGCCTGCGGACCCATGGTGCGCTCCAGCTACTTCGCTGACGTACAGGCGGAAAACGCAGGGGTCTAGCCTCATTCCATGCTCACTCGGGATCAAATAGACGCGTTCTTCACCGCCTTCATTTCGAAAGACTTGGACGTGGTGCTAGGCCACTTTGCCGATGGTGCGGTGATGATCGATCCGCACTACCCTCAATCGGTGATGCATGGTCGTGCCGAAATAGAACGCGGATTGACTTGGAGTTTTATGAATCTGGAGAAACCCAGCTTCGTCATACGTCAACTATGGATAGAAGGAGATAGCGCCAGCATCGAGGTGGCAACCCATCATGAATTCAAAGGGGGTTTGGTTCTGCACTTTGATCAAGTCTTCGTAGTCGAGACACGTGATGGCAAGATCACTCGCCTTCAAACATACGCGCCTTATGCGCCTCACGGCATCACGGGCTTCTTCACCCGAATGACCCGCTTTGTGTGGCGGCTGCAAGGTAGGCTCTGAGGCGAATTTCAAACCAATGAAAAGGGCGTGGCCTGTTAGACCACGCCCTCTTTTTTGACTGCCTAAACGTCAGGCTTTTACATTGATGACAGAACCCACTGTCTGCCCCTGCACGTTCACAGTTGGCTTTGGTGCTTCCTGTGGCGTGGCAACGCTCTTGACGCCGGCTTCTTTGCCACTGTCATTCGGTTTTTCTTTGACTCTTTCCACATACGTCTGCGGCTGGGGTTGCACCTGCGAGACGTAGTTACTTCCTGAATTCACACCACTGACTGCCATTTTCGGCCTCCTTTCGGTCTACAGACACTCTAAGACTTGTCTTCAGACCTCTTATCGGCAACACTTTAGATTCCTTTAGTCTTTTTTTATCCCTCCCCCCGAAAACCCCGATTTCAGGATTGAAACAGGTCGGGGTGACTGTTATCCTCGCACCGCTAAAAACCCCAATAATCAACATCCTAAAAGGAATCGGTATGCTCGCTCCAATGCTCATCGCCAAGAACGACAAAATGGAACTCGGGCTGTTGCCTCACATGGCGAACCGCCACGGCCTCATCACTGGCGCAACGGGTACGGGCAAGACGGTCACTTTGCAATCTCTGGCTGAATCCTTCAGCCGCATCGGGGTGCCGGTATTCATGTCCGACATCAAAGGCGACCTGTCTGGTCTCGCCAAGATCGGTGGCGGCAATGCAAAGGTGCAAGCACGTGTGGAGCAGTTGAAGTTGGAGGAGTTCGAACATCGCGCCTATCCAGTGACGTTCTGGGATGTGTTCGGCGAGATGGGCCATCCGGTGCGCGCCACCATCTCCGACATGGGGCCTTTGCTGCTGGGACGCATGTTGAACCTGAACGATGTGCAACAGGGCGTGATGACGCTGATCTTCAAGATAGCGGACGACAGCGGACTGATGTTGCTCGACTTCAAAGACCTGCGTGCGATGGTGCAACACGTGGGCGACAACGCCAAGGATTTCACCACCGAATACGGCAACGTCTCCACCGCCAGCATCGGTGCGATCCAACGTGGTCTGTTGGAACTGGAGAACCAAGGCGCAGAACAATTCTTTGGCGAGCCCATGCTCAACATCGACGACCTGATGCAGACCGACAGCAAAGGCGCGGGCATGATCAACATCCTCGCTGCCGATAAGCTGATGCAATCGCCCAAGGTCTATTCGACCATGCTGCTGTGGATGCTGTCCGAGTTGTTCGAGAACTTGCCCGAAGCGGGCGATTTGGAGAAACCCAAGCTGGTGTTCTTCTTCGACGAAGCGCACTTGCTGTTCAGTGATGCGCCAACGGCACTGGTCGATAAGATCGAGCAGGTCGTGCGCCTCATCCGCTCCAAAGGCGTGGGTGTCTATTTCATCACGCAGAACCCAGCCGACGTGCCCGACAAGATTCTGGGACAGCTGGGTAATCGTGTTCAACACGCTTTGCGCGCCTTCTCCACCCGCGACCAGAAAGCCGTGCGTGCTGCCGCCGAGACCATGCGTGACAACCCCGAGTTGGATGAACAAGCCGTTATCACCGAACTCGGCGTGGGCGAAGCCTTGGTCTCCCTGTTGGATGAGAAAGGTCGCCCCAGCATCGTCGAACGTGCCCTCATCGTGCCGCCTCAAGCGCAGATCGGCCCCATCACCCCGGAAGAACGTAGCGCCATCCGTTCGAACTCCCTCATCGCCGGACATTACGAGAAGGAAGTGGATCGTGAGTCTGCTTACGAGAAATTGAAAGGTCGCGCCGCAGAGAAGCAAGCGGAGGTCACTGTAGCTGCAGAAGAGAAGGAATCCGCAAGCAGTGGCATCGGCGGGATGTTAGGTGGGATCTTCGGCAGTGGCACGAGTGGTGCTGCATCGCGCAGGCAAGGGGTAGGTGAGACTTTAGTAAAGACGGTCGTGCGCACCGTCGGCTCGGAAGTAGGAAGGCAGATCGTACGCGGCGTGCTGGGTTCTCTTCTCGGCAAGCGCCGTTAGACCATGGATAGCGCAGCCTGTCTCAGCTCAGAGCTACGCGCTCTCGCCTCACCAGAACTTGTCGTACTGCAGCAACGTTTTTTCAAGACTGGGCCCGGACAATACGGTGAGGGGGATGTATTCCTTGGCATCAAAGTGCCGCCCGTGCGCGCGTTAGCGAAACAACACCGGGATGTAGAGCTAGACACCATCACCACACTGTTGCACTCCAAGTATCACGAAGAGCGCCTGTTCGCCTTGTTGTTACTCATGCAGCTCTATGAACGTGCCACGGATAAAGAGCGCATCGCAGTGTTCGACCTTTATCTTGATAACACGTCACACATCAACAATTGGGACCTGGTGGATGTCTCGTCACCGCACATCGTCGGTCGCCATCTGGTCGATCGGACGCGCAAGGTGTTGCATAGTATGGCCAGATCATCTTCGCTATGGGAACGCCGCATCGCAATCATCTCGACGTTCTATTTCATCCGCAATAACGATTTCGATGACACTTTAAGTATCGCCAAGACTTTGTTGCACGATGAACAGGACTTGATGCACAAAGCAGTGGGTTGGATGTTGCGCGAAGTCGGCAAACGCGACCTGGAAGCCGAAGAGACATTCTTGCTCCGGCATTATCAAGACATGCCGCGCACCATGCTACGCTATGCCATCGAGCGCTTCCCTGAGAAGAGACGCCAGCAGTATCTAAAAGGCACTGCATAAATCAGCAAAGATGGCAGTCGTTTCCTTGATTCTTATTGGTTGTTTCTATAGAGTTGCGACAAAACATCCTAACTAAAGCGCTCATGGATAAATTCACGGTCCTTCAGTTCAATATGCAGTTCGGTCAGGGTTGGGATGAAACCGATCCCGATGGTGCGCCTATCGATCTGCAACAGACCATCGCCGAGATCAAGCGCCTGAACGCTGACATCGTTCTACTACAAGAAGTAGAACACGCCTTGCCCGATGGCAAGCAAATTGAACCACCGCCCAATTTCACCCAGATCAGACAAGCGTTACCTGAATATCAAGGATATTTCTCTTATCCAAAACCAGACACGCGCGAACTTCCGTTTGGCATCGGCTTGGCCATCTTGTCGAAGACACCGCTGTATGATGAATTCCGCCTCGAACTTCCATCACCTAACATCGAGTTCGATTTCTTCGGTGAGACCAAGACACCGACCGACCGTCTGCTCATCGGCGCAAAGACCACCATCCACGGCCACGAGGTACAGTTATATGACACGCATCTATTGGCCTTCTTCATGCTCAAGGCCAGTAGCAAAGTGCATTCAGAACAACGTCAACTCGTGTTGCAGCAACTGAAGAAGTCACGCATCCCAACGATACTCGGGGGCGACTTCAACGTCAGCAATCACACGGCCCTGGTCGATCAATATGCGCAGGAAGGTTTCAGGACAGCTCAAACCAAGCATGTCACGTGGCGACGTATGCCTTACGTGCTCGACCACATCTTCTTTGATCGACAACTGAAGCTAGTGGACTACGATGTGATTCCCACTCTATCTTCAGACCACCACCTGCTCATCTCTCAATTCGAGTTCAACTCGTAACTGAAAGACTCAGCCCATAGGTTTCAGCGTCACCCGCTCCACCTGCACACTCGCCGCGCCGTCACTCACCCACACCTGCCCGTCTTGGATGATGCATTGCAGACTCATCGTGCGCTGCGCCAGCTTGGCAAGCTCTTTGGTCGTCTCGACAGGAAGATTGATGATGGTCAGATTCTTCTGGCGCTCGAACTGGGCACGGTCTTTGTCGAACCACATGTCTGCGACGCGGCCGCCATAGGCATACACCACCACTTGCCTGGATCGACCACAGGCTTTGCGGATGAGCTTCTCATCTGGGATGCCCACGTCGATCCACACATCGATAGAACCTGTCAGGTCTTTTTGCCACACATCCGCTTCTTCATCGTTGCTCATGCCCTGACCGAACTCCAAGTATTCATGGGCGTGGATGGCGAAGGCCAGCAGACGCACCATCATGCGTTCGTCCGTCTCCGATGGATGACGCGCTAGGGTGAGCTGATGGTCTTTGTAGTAGTAGCGCTCCATATCTGCGATCTGCAGATTGGCTTTGAAGATGGTTGCTTTGATGGCCATGTGTTACTCCGTCACCCTGCCACGCAATGACTTCGTCGTCGCGTGTTTGGTCTTACTTTCCAAACGTTTCTTTTGTGAACTGCGTGTCGGCTTGGTGGCGACACGTGGTTTTGGCTTGATCGCTACCGAGAGCATCATCGCCTTTAAGCGACGCAATGCCTCGTTGCGATTCTGTTCTTGGTTGCGGAATTCCTGCGCTTTGATGACGATCACGCCATCTTTGGTGATGCGTTGGTCGTTGAGTTGTAGCAAACGTTCTTTGAATTCTTGCGGCAGCGATGACGCGCTGATATCGAAACGCAGATGCATCGCGCTCGACACCTTGTTCACATTCTGTCCGCCCGCCCC
>JBAYTV010000043.1:0-9014 GCA_041675405.1 Sideroxydans sp.
GTATTTCTCTGCTGATAGTTTCACCGCTTTCTCTACCGCTTCCGGTTTGATGTCTTTGCCTTTCACCACGAAGTGCATGTGTATCTTGGTGAACACCTTGGGGTCGGTCTCGGCGCGTTCTGCGCTCATCTCCACGTAGCAATCCGATACGGCTTGGCGTGATTTCTTCAGGATCATCATCACGTCGATGCTGCTGCATCCGCCCGTACCCAATAACAACATTTCCATCGGGCGCGGTCCTAGGTTGCGACCGCCGACTTCAGGTGAGGCATCCATCACGACGGCGTGACCACTCTCGCTCTCACCGATGAAGGTCATGCCGTCTACCCATTTGATACGTGCTTTCATTTCCTACTCCTTATGATTGATTCGTCATTCCCGCGAAGGCGGGAATCCAGTTTTTATCGATTTAAATAGATTCCCGCTTTCGCGGGAATGACAGCCTTTTATGATTGTAGTCGATACCACAGCATGCCTATCATCTCGTGGAAGAACCAACGGCTATCCAGTAGTGCATCCGCGTTTGGGATGAAGGTAAGCAGTGTAGTTTCGTAACGGGTGGTGTAAGCAGTGGGTGCGGGTACGACTTGGAAGCCCGCGCTTTGGAAGGCTTGTACCGAGCGCGGCATGTGCCACGCGTGGGTGACGAGATAGATGCGGGTGATGCCCGTTTCTTTGAGTACCTTGTAACTCAGGCGAGCATTCTCAAGCGTATTGTCCGACTCGCCCTCGACCCATCTCACGGGTACGTTGAATTCTTTTTCCAGTACTTGGCGCATCTGTGCCGCTTCGGATGCGCTGTTCCCTAAAGGTTTACCTCCCGTGACTAGGATGGGTTTGTCGGTCTCGCGGTGTAGTTTGGCGGCAAAGCGCAGACGTTCCAATGTCGCATGACTGATGGTGTCGCCGCCATATTCGGGTGCGTGGAAATAGGTGCCCCCACCCAAGACCACGATGGCATCGGCCAGCGGTTTTTGGGTGGCGGTGACGTAGGGGTCACCTTCTAAACTGTGCATCAGCGCATCCGAAACGTAGGGCGTGGAGAGCAGCCACAAGGCAACGAACGAGAAGGTGGCGAGTGTGCGTGCGATGAAGGGGCGCTTGTGCCACAGCCATAGCCCGATGCCCGCCACGATGAGCAGATTCAGCGGTGGTAGCAAGAAGGCGCTGATGAGGTTGGTGATGAACCAGGACATGGGAATCCTTTATTGAGGGTTTCATATCATAAACGGCAAGGACGATTTGAATTCGAAATATCTGGCTTTTCAACAGGTGTTCCCCCACCCCAGCCCTCCCCCGGAGGGAGAGGGGGCAAGAGTGGGGGCATTGGGTTTAGTCCCTCTCCCGCCGGGGGAGGGATTAGGGTGGGGGAATACTCTCCATTACCGTGTCGACCAGATCGAGGAGGCGGGACGGTTCTAAGGGATAACCTAGATTCAAGCCATATCGCAGCGGGTACAATGGGACATGAACATCTTCACAAAAATCCAAATGGGTCTAAGGCATCAGCCATCAGGGCAGCACGTGCGCGCGCCCGATGCTAGCCTGTCATTCGCAGAGTATGTGGCGCAGACGCGGGCGATGCTGGATCAGGCACGGGCTGGAGTGAATGATGTTGAGCAGGTCGTCGCAGGCAATGCGCCATTCGAATCATATCCATCGGGCGACTTTGAGCGCGGACAAGGCAAGCGCTACAAGCGCGGGGTGTTGCTCACGCACGGGCTGTCGGATTCTCCCAACCTCATGCGTCACCTTGCCTCCTTTTTTCAGCACAACGGTTTCCGAGTGATGGCGGTTCTGTTGCCGGGGCACGGTACGCAGCCCGGCGATCTGTTGGAAGTGAGTTGGAAAGAATGGGCGAAGACGGTGGCGTACGGCGTGGATAGGCTTTCTGAGGAAGTGGAGGAAGTCTATTTGGCCGGGTTCTCTGCGGGGGCAGCATTGAGCTTGCATCACGCTTCGCTCGACAAGCGGGTACGCGGGCTGTTCTTGTTCTCGCCCGCGCTTGAGATCACTGCGCGCGCAAGGTGGGCGAGCCTGCATAAGCTCTATAGTTGGATGAATCCGCGCGCGGCGTGGGTGAGTGTGTTGCCTGACCGCGACATCTTCAAATATGAATCCTTTTGCAAGAACGCTGCCGCGCAGATGTATGCGCTGACCAAGGCGCTGCCCAAAGACGACATCCATATCCCCGTATTCATTGCGGCGAGTGCGGATGATGCTACGGTCCACTCAAGCGCCACGTTGCGCTTCATTCAGCGTGCGCGGCATCCCGCGAGCACTTTGGTGTGGTATTCGACAAAGCAGATAACGCAGAGCAAGGTGGAGTGGGTGGATAGCGCGATACCAGAGCGAAGTATATTGAGCAGTGCGCACACGGCGGTCGTCATGCCGCCGGAGGATGAACATTATGGTGCGGCGGGCGAGTATAAGAATTGCCTGCACTATCACGGCAGTGAAGAAGAGCGTTACGTCATGTGTTTGAAAGCCAAACAGGATGTCAGCCTGGGTGAAGTGAACGAGCACAACTTGCGGCAAGGATTGCTACGTCGTCTGACTTTCAATCCGCACTTCGCCGAGATGGAAGCGTCCATGCAAAGATTCATCAAGGAACTCAAATGAAGCGTACGCAGATATTCGCTCATCGCGGGGCGAACAAAGAGGCGGCAGAGAACACGCGCACTGCGTTCGACAAAGCACTGCGTTACGCCATCGACGGTATCGAGACTGACATCCAACTCACGCGGGACGAAGAGACTGTGTTGTGGCATGACGATGATCTGGCGAAGCTCGGCCTGCCCGGCAAACGCATCGACGATCTGGATTGCGCACAACTGCAGGCGATGGATTTCGCGTCGCATTTCGCGGGCGCTGACAAAGAGGGGGTGATGTTGCTGGATGATTTCGTCGCCAGCTATCGCGCACGTTGCCGACTGCTGTTGGAAATCAAACGTTACCCCGGCGAGCCGGATGCGCGCCAGCACATCAAAGTCAGAGAGTCCTTGGCGCTGGTGGGCGTGCCCGATGCGGAACGCATCCTTGCATCGTCATTCGATCTGGATAGCATGCTTTACGCGCGCCACATCGCGCCGCAGCTTCCCTTGGTCTTCAACCTGGAGCCGGAACACGACGCGGCATTCGCCCAACGCGTATTGGATGAACACGCTTTCTTGTATGGTCTGTGCGTGCACATTTCCACACTGGATGAGGCGATGATGAATGTGGTGCGTGAGCGCGGCAAATCCATTACGGTCTATACCTGCAATACGGAGGAACAGATCGGTCGTGCGCTGACCTTGGGGGTGGATATCCTCATCAGCGACTATCCGCACAAGGCATTGCAGATGAGGGAGAAGCAATCCTAAAGTCCGTCACTCCCGCGAAGGCGGGAGTCCAGTTTTGTATTGGAACTAGATTCCCGCTTGCGCGGGAATGACGAAATCAAGAGGAGTAAAGATGAAGCGTGATTTTGCAGCGCTGGAGGGCGAGTTCGATCTGCTGGTCTGTGGCGGCGGCATCTACGGTGCGTGGACGGCCTACGATGCGGCGCTGCGCGGACTGAAGGTGGCGCTCGTCGACCAGGGAGATTGGGCGAGTGGCACCTCTTCCGCATCGAGCAAACTCATCCACGGCGGACTGCGTTATCTCGAGACCTACGATTTCAAACTGGTGCGCAAGGCGCTGAAAGAGCGAAAGATGCTATTGCGTGCCGCGCCGCATCGGGTGTGGCCGCTACGCTTCGGCGTGCCAGTCTATGCGGACAGCCGCAATGGCCTACTGAAGATGAAGGCGGGTTTGATGCTGTACGACGCGCTCGCGGGTTTTCCAGAAGAGCAGATGGCGCATCGTGGGTTGGGCAAGAGCGACTTCTCAGAGCGATTCCCCTTCCTTGATGATGCGGGCTTGAAAGGCGGTTTCACCTACGGCGATGCGCAGACCGATGATGCGCGTTTGGTGCTTGAGCTAGTCGCGGGCGCGATGGAGCAGGGTGCGGTGTGCGTGAATTACGCCAAGCTGGTCGAATGGCAAGAAGATAAAGGGCGTGTCTGCGCGGTGCTGGTGCAGGACCAAGTGGGCGACGCAACGAAACGCGTGCATGCCAGACAGTATGTCGATGCGACAGGGCGTTGGGAGAGCAAGATGGAAGCGGTTCGTCTGAGCAAAGGCGTGCATCTGGTGATGCCGGCCCTGCCATCCGATCAGGCGCTTCTGCTCACTGCGAAAGAAGACGGGCGTGTGTTCTTCATCCTCCCCTGGTATGGGCGCACACTTCTTGGCACGACGGATACGGACTATCGCGGCGACATCGAGAAGGTGGAAGTCGAGGCTGCAGATGTCGCCTATCTGTTGGATGCCGCCGATCATTATTTCAAGACAGGATGGACGCAGCAGGATGTCATCGCGAGTTATGCGGGCTTGCGCGTGATGAAGCAGAGCGATGCGCAGCATCCTTCTTCTGCGAGTCGTGATTGGGAATTGAGGACGGCGCCCAATCATGTTCATCGCATCATCGGCGGCAAGCTCACTTCGGCGCGCGAGGATGCAAGCGAGGTGGTGGATGTGGTGTGCGCGCATCTGGGGGTGAATAGCCGTTGTACGACCCGGGGCCTGCATTTTCCGTGGAAGCCAGAGCAGCCCTACACGATATGGTCAAAGGAGATGCTCGCTCGGGCGCAACGTATGGGCGTCGATGCGGAAAGCGCAAAATGGTTGTTGCGCAGGCAGGGAGGCCGTGTCGAGTCGATTCTCGGCTTGATCGAAGTGAGTCCTCTCTTGGCGGAGCGTATCAGCGCCGACATTCCGCTCATCTACGCAGACTTGGTGTTCTGTGCGAACAACGAGATGGTCGTCAGACTGCACGATCTGCTTAGAAACCGTTTGCCGTTGTTGATCTTGGCTAAATTGGGCAAAGAGACGCGGGCTAGGATCATTTCGACCCTGGTCGCCGAATCTGGTTGGAATGAGGAAAAGACACTTCCAGACAGTGAGTTACTGGCGAACTTTGGGTTGGATTAAGCCCGGCTGGATAGGTTGTGGAGTTTATGTTTGACAGGGGTTTGGGGCTGGCATAGAATGCGCGCCCTTCGCAGTCCGTTAATTATTTTTAGTTTTAGGAAATGCCATGAAAACATTTTCCGCCAAGTCTCACGAAGTCCAGCACGATTGGATCCTCGTTGACGCAGCCGACAAAGTGCTGGGCCGTTTGGCCAGCCAGATCGCTTACCGCTTGCGCGGCAAGCATAAAGCCATCTTCACACCGCACGTAGACACCGGTGACTTCGTCGTTGTCGTCAACGCCGATAAGGTTCGCGTGACCGGTAACAAGGCACAAGACAAGATGTACTACCGCCATACTGGTTATCCGGGCGGTATCTACGAAACCAACTTTACGAAACTGCAGCAACGTCACCCGCAACGCGTTTTGCAAAAGGCCGTGCGCGGCATGTTGCCTAAAGGCCCGTTGGGTTACGCGATGCTCGCCAAGCTGAAAGTGTACGGCGGTACGACTCATCCGCACAGCGCACAGCAACCGAAACCAACTGAACTGTTGAAAGCATAATAATGACTACAACTTACAACTACGGAACTGGCCGCCGCAAGAGCGCGGTAGCACGTGTGTTCATGAAGCCCGGCAAAGGTGACATCACTGTCAACGACAAGCCACTGGACGTATTCTTTTCTCGCGAAACTGGCCGTATGGTCGTTCGTCAGCCACTCGAATTGACTGAGATGTCTGGCAAGTTCGACATCATGGTTAACGTGTCCGGCGGTGGTGAATCAGGCCAAGCAGGCGCAGTTCGTCACGGTATCACTCGTGCGCTGATCGAATACGACGCAAGCTTGAAGCCAACATTGAGCCAGGCAGGTCTGGTAACACGTGATGCTCGCGAAGTCGAACGTAAAAAAGTCGGTTTGCGCAAGGCGCGTCGCAGGAAGCAATTCTCCAAGCGTTAAGCTTGTGGGAGATTGGGGAAGCCGCCTTATGGCGGCTTTTTCATTTATAATTCTGGCACTTACAAGGAGTTTAGCGTGGTCAAGGTCGGTATCGTAGGCGGCACAGGTTATACCGGGGTGGAGTTGCTTCGCTTGTTGGCGGCGCATCCGCAGGTGGAGTTGCGCGCGATAACCTCACGTGCCGATGCGGGTATGCCTGTCAGCCAGATGTTTCCCAGCCTGCGGGGGCACGTTGACCTGAGCTTCTCGCATCCTGACGCAGCTGGCTTGGATCAATGCGATGTGGTTTTCTTCGCCACGCCCAACGGTATCGCGATGCAGCAGACGCGCGCCTTGCTGGACGCTGGCGTCAAAGTGATCGACCTTGCCGCAGATTTTCGTATCAAAGACATCGCCGAGTGGGAGAAGTGGTACGGCATGACGCATGCCTGCCCTGATCTGGTAGCGGAAGCGGTGTACGGTTTGCCCGAAGTGAACCGCGCGCAGATCAAGCAAGCACGCTTGGTGGCTAATCCCGGTTGCTATCCCACCGCCGTGCAACTCGGCTTCATTCCATTGTTGGAAGCGGGTGTCATCGAGGAAGGTTCATTGATCGCCGATTCAAAGTCCGGCGTGTCTGGTGCTGGCCGTAAAGCAGAGGTGCATTCCTTATTCTCGGAAGCCTCCGATAATTTCAAGGCCTACGGCGTTGCGGGACACAGACATCTGCCCGAGATCAAGCAAGGTCTGGCAACGGTATCGGGGCATCCAGTCGGACTGACTTTCGTGCCTCACCTGACGCCGCTGATCCGTGGTATCCACGCCACGCTGTACGCGCGCTTGAAGAAGGACGTCGACCTGCAGGCGTTGTACGAACAGCGCTATGCAAAGGAAGCATTCGTGGATGTCATGCCGTTGGGTAGCATGCCTGAGACTCGTTCCGTGCGCGGCTCCAACACCTGTCGCATCGCAGTGCATAGGCCGCAAGGTGGAGACACTGTGGTCGTGCTGTCGGTCATCGACAATCTGGTCAAAGGGGCGGCAGGTCAGGCCGTACAAAATATGAACATCATGTTCGGGCTGCCTGAAGCGGCCGGTATCGGCATGATCCCGTTGTTGCCCTAAGTGATGATACGTAGCCTAAAGCGCAGATTCAGCATTTCCGCACCGCGATTGGCGGTGCGTCCGCACGTGCCTTGGTATGTGCGCTGGGCCATCACCTTGCCATTCTTCTTTTTGGCGGGTTTCCTGATCTGGTGGTCTTACGATGCCGGTATGGAGCTGGCGGGATTCCATCGCGGCAAGGCAGACCAGGAGATCACTGCGTTGCGTGATCGAGTAGCCACACTGGAAGCCGAGACCGCGAACCAAGCCAGCCTGCTTGCCGTGGGTGAGCGCCAAGCTCAGATGCAGCAAGCCTCTGCCGATGAAGTGCAGGAGCAGATCAAGGCGCTGAACGAGGAGAATCTGCGTCTGAAAGAAGACCTTACATTCTTTCAGAATCTCCCTCTCACCAGTGGGCGTGATGCCGACTTGTCCATACACAGCTTAAAGCTGGAGGCAGGCAGTCTGCCGGGCGAATATCATTGCAGGATGTTGCTGGTGCAAGGTGTGCAGCGCCGTGGTAGGGTATTCGACGGTGACTTGCAGATAGTGGTTAACGGCGAGCAGGACGGTCAAAAAGTGGTGTTACAATTCCCGCAGAAGACAGCGACTGAAGTGGCTGCGCACCACTTGAACTTCAAATACTATCAACGTGTCGATCGTGTGTTCAGGTTGCCTGCCGAGTTGCATATCGATAGCGTGGAGATTCGGGTGTTCGAGAAGGGTATGCAAGAACCAAAAGTCAAACAGACGGTCCTGCTTTCATAACGGAGAATGTCCGATGTTCAGCAAACACAGTAAACCTCAGAATCGTATCGACTCTTTGATCGGTCTTGGTACCAAAGTCAAAGGTGATGTCAGTTTCTCGGGCGGACTGCGCGTCGATGGCGAGATCAGCGGTAATGTGATCGCAGATTCTTCCAAAGCGAGTACACTGGTCCTGAGCGAGCATGCCCGTGTGGATGGCGAGATTCGTGTGACCCACCTTGTGGTGAACGGTATCGTGACGGGGCCTATCTATGCTGCTGAATACCTGGAACTGCAGAGCAAGGCCAAAGTAACAGGCGATGTGAAATACAAGACACTCGAGATACAGTTGGGCGCAATCGTGGAAGGCAAACTTGTCCACATTAATGAATCATCGGAAAAAGTGGTGTCGCTCAAGCTGAGCGGTACTGAATCGAAATAATCTAACAAGGAGAGCGATCATGAATGCAGTGACCGAAATGCAAGACCCGTTGTTGTTCACAGACAATGCGGCCAATAAAGTTAAACAGTTGATCGAAGAGGAAGGCAATGCCGACCTGAAGTTGCGCGTATTCGTCAGCGGCGGCGGTTGCTCCGGCTTCCAGTACGGCTTCACCTTCGATGAGGTGGCTAACGAAGACGACACGGTGATGACCAAGAACGGTGTGCAATTGCTTATTGACCCGATGAGCTTCCAATATCTGGCTGGTGCGGAGATAGATTACAGCGAAGGTTTGGAAGGTTCTCAGTTCGTCATCAAGAACCCTAACGCAACCACTACTTGTGGCTGTGGTTCTTCGTTCTCGGCGTGATCGAATAGGAAGTTGTTTAAAGAACAGGGCGCGAAAGCGCCCTGTTTGCATTCAAGCGGGATAGATCGCGCCTAAGACGCAGGGGTGCTTGGCACCCGTGACCGCTGGGAGATTTCCGGGGCGCAGATGCAAGGTTTCTTGCGCCAACCAGGCGAACGCGATCGCTTCCATCCAGTCGGTATCGATACCGACAGAATCCGATCTCTTGAGCGCGCATTGCGGCAGTGCGAGTTGCAGATGCGACATGAGTTGGTGGTTATGCGCGCCGCCGCCGCATACATACACCTCTTCAACGCCCGCACAGAAGCGTTTTACGGCATCGGCGATGCTGTCGCCAGTAATCGCGAGCAAGGTTGCCGGAACTTCTGCCGGTGTCTCATTACCCCTCAGGCGTTGTGTCAGCCAATCCGGATTGAA
>JBAYTV010000044.1:0-8943 GCA_041675405.1 Sideroxydans sp.
ACGCAGCCGAGAAACAAGCGCAAGAGAAACAGGCTGATGAATTCAAATCACTCACCGAAAAGATCAAAGCGAGCCTGGGCGACAAAGTGAAGGAAGTGCGTATCACGCACCGCCTCACCGATTCCCCTGCCTGCTTGGTGGCGGACGAGCACGATATGAGCGGCAACCTTGCCCGCCTGTTGAAAGCGGCAGGGCAAAAAGCACCAAACTCACAACCTATCCTTGAGATCAATCCGACCCATCCCGTGGTGGCACGCCTGCAAGCGGAGAATGCTCACTTCGATGATTGGACGGCGGTGTTGTTCGATCAAGCGATGCTGGCGGAAGGCGGGCAGTTGGATGACCCCGCTGGCTTCGTCAAACGTATCAATCAACTGATGCTGGAAATGGGGAAGTAAATGGCAAGCATGACGCAATAAACAAAAACGGGCATCTTCGGATGCCCGTTTCTTTTGCTTCAAATGAATTGCCAAGCAGCCTATTTGAGCGCCTTCTCGATGGGCTGAATATCTTTCGTCCCGCGCAGACTCTGCTACCATCAAGCTGCATGGACTTCAAATGGGAGTGACTGAAATGAATAGATCGCGCCGTCGTCTGTTGCAACAACTCACAGCCTTGGGGCTGCTGTCCGGCATGGGTATCACCGGCCTGATCCGCGATGCATTGGCTGCCGGAAACTACCCTTCCGTGCAGGGCATGCACAAGATCAAAGGTGATGTCCGCATCAATGGACAACCGGCACGCGAAGGGCAACCAGTGCTACCGGGCGACAAAGTCACCACCGGCGCGAACGGCGAGGCGATCTATGTCATAGGCCGGGATGCCTTTCTGCAACGCAGCAACAGCGTGGTGCAATTCGGCAAGGATACGACCAAGGAATTCTTCCGCGTCGTCAGCGGCCGCATACTGTCGGTGTTCGACCACGGCGAGAAACGACTGGCGGTGCCGACTGCCGTCATTGGTATTCGCGGCACCGCATGCTACATAGAGGCCGAGCCGAAGAAAGTGTATTTCTGTCTTTGCTACGGCACCGCCGAAGTCGAGCCGATTGCGGAACCCGGACGCGTGGAGCGTATTGTTACCCAGCACCACGATCACCCTATCTACATCCATCACGACAAGGGCACGCCGTCCATGGCAAATGCCGCTGTCGCCAACCATACTGACGACGAACTCATCATGCTGGAATGGCTGAACCGGCGCAGGCCACCGTTCTATGGCCAAGGTTTGACTGCGTACTGATACCACTTGGATGTTCGCATTGTGCGTGCAAAATCAATTGTGAAGATGACTGCACTTCGGCCTTTGCTGCCATTTCAGCCCCCTGATTCTTCGTCTGCTGTTGAAACCATTGCGGAAGTTTTAATCTCTTTAGGTGCGCCTCAAGTTGTGAATCTGGGCACTTGATAGAAATAGTTGTAGTGCCATGATTTATTTCTCAGTTCAATCAAAAGGGTAACTGAAGTTATTCAATGGATATATCGCAATGCAATGCCTCAGTTAATACAACTTAGTTAGTCAATTTGGTTGGGTGAGGAACACTAAGTATGTCCGCTAGGCGACAAAAAAAATGGTGAAAGACATTGAACTCTTCCGCTTTTAAATCTGCTACGGATTCTGCAAAACTGTTCTTGTCTCCTTGAATTTCAAAAACTCCTGTGCCAGCGATTATTTCTGCTCCCTTTTTGTTCTTGGATGCTAATACGGCATCCGAAAAATAATGTTCAATTTGGAGAAAGCAATAGTTGCCATTTTGTTGATTGACAAATTTTTCTCTAAACTCAGGTGTTGGCAAAAGAAGGGCACTGACCATCCCGTTTTTTTTATGATCTTTGGTTTCGCTGACAAACAAAGGAGCTTTTAGTCCCCCAAATTGGCCGTTCCCTTCTCTATCATTGTCAAACAACCCAATGATCGGGTATGTCGTCAGGGCCGGTGTATATTGAAGTATGCTCTGCACGTGTTGAGCCGAACCGTCAGGAATGCCCCTGACTTCACCTGAGTATTTGATTGCAACAAAACACGGCACCGTACCGTAGAGTTTATGCCAAGCGCATTCCAAAATCATCCGATCAGTCTTTCCTTCGGTGATTAGGCAAGGTTGTGCAAGTCCATCCAACATTTGTTTTGTCGCATGCTTATGGTGCTGCGTATTCTTGTACTCGTCATAAGCCCTATGGAATTCGCTAAATTCTTCCGCCAGAATTTTTTCTCCTGTAGGCAAACTATATATTTCATAACCATTCGACCCAAATTGCTCATCCATTCCCAGTAGAAAAAGTGGTGAATGCGTCGTCACAATAAACTGCACTTTGGGGAATGCCTTAATCAAGCTTGGAAGCACCTTACGTTGCAAATCTATGTGCAAATGAATGTCAATTTCATCTACCAGCACTATCCCTTTTATGTCCTCAAGTGAATTGATTCGAGTTCCACCCAAATCGAAATCCCTAATGATCGAAGCAAAGAGCGATAAAACCAAGCTTTCTCCTGACGAAAGACTAAAGAGATTTTGCACTATGGTTCGCTTATTGCCATCTAAGAGTGCTTCGGTGAGGCTGACATTTCGTCCAGTTTTTGGTGCGATATTAAGATTGAGTTTGCCTTGGTATCTTCCCTCGAAGATCATTTCTAGTACCTTGTCTATCTCCCTTCTTAAAGTTCGGTTTGATCCGTTAACTTCCATGAAACCATCTCGCAATCCACCAGCATTGTCCAGAGTAAACTTTAAAGGAACTGTCTCAAATACGTATGAATCGATGATAACGTCGTATAGCCACGAAATTAGGTTAGGAAAGACATTTGAGCTAATAATTTGCCGTGTTGTGATTCCTTGAATGCGTTTGTCCTTGGAAATCGTCGGTGTGTATGAAAGGTTATCTGAATTAAGCCATGCGGGCTCTTCAAATCGATTCGGAGGAAAGTACAAAGCACAATGTGTGCTATAGGTTGCCTCTAATTTCTTGCTCTTTGCTACCGCAGCTTCACCAATAGGGATAAAGGCATTAATTTCTTCTTCACCGATGTTGTTCCAACTAGGTATGTTTGGAGCAACACCACTCAACACCAAGTCTTTTTTTGGAGCTGAAAGCTGCCATTCCTCAAGTCCTATGTCCTCTGAGCAAGTTACTGAGGCATAGTAATACTTTGCGGCAGGACCAATGTAGATAGGGCTCCGCAACTTAAAGACTTTGCCTTTTTCTACTTCTGTATTTTCGAAAATCTGCTGCTGAAGATGCAGTAAAAAATTAGTGATGAAAGATAGTGCTATTGATTTCCCACTGCCGTTGGCTCCGACGAACACCAATGGTTTCGGGCAATCATTTTCAAATGATGGCTCAATGTTTAAATGTGTAATTGGCCCAACATTTTCCAGAGTTAGCTTCTTCAAATACATGCGTTATCCCATATGATTTTGATCATTGACTACCTCCCTACGTCCAAGCAACACAGGGGCTCCAAATACATCAACGATAAAGCTAGCACTAATGTCCATAAATAACCATATGCCAGAATATATATGCCACTGCATATGGCGACTGAGTAATTCAAGAAAAAGGAAGGAGAAAATTAGGTTATTTGCTGCCCGCATTCACATGTAATTTGTGCACCTAAAGCGATTAGAACTTCCGCAATGGATACAGTTGCAGACGTTAACTCAGGAAGCTGTGACGGCAACTATGGCTGAGTAGTAGCCATCGCTGCAAGATCAATCTCTGAGATATTTGCATAGACCATCCAAGCCATATTAAAACTGCCTGCATCGGTATGCATGGCGGGAATCATCAAAGCCGCCTAAAATACGGGCTCATTTTTCGCTGAATAACCATGAAACCTATCGCCATCTTCCGCCACTCCCTCATCGAAGGCCCCGGCTACTTCGCATTGTGCCTGAATCAAGACGCCATCCCTTGGCAGATGACCCATATCGATCAAGGCGATGTCGTGCCGACAGATGCCAGTGCGTTCTCAGGGCTGGTGTTCATGGGTGGGCCGATGAGTGTCAACGACGACCTGCCGTGGATACCGGCTGTGCTCAAACTCATTCAGGATGCGCACGCCAAAGATATACCTTTGCTGGGTCATTGCCTCGGCGGCCAACTCATCTCCAAAGCATTGGGCGGAGTGGTGAGTGCGAATCTCGTGAAAGAGATCGGCTGGGGCGAGGTCGAAGTGGCAAATAACGACCTCGCGCGCCAGTGGTTCGGCGACACCAAATCATTCGATTCATTCCATTGGCATGGTGAGACCTTTTCGCTACCACCAGGTGCAGTGCATCTTCTATCGAGCAAGCATTGCGCGAACCAAGCCTATGCCATCGGCAAACATCTGGCCATGCAATGCCATGTCGAAATGACAGAGCAGATGACTCGCGACTGGTCTGAGGTCGGCGCGGGCGAGATCGCAGCCGCTAGTAGCAGCCCTGCCGTACAGTCTGCGCAAGTCATGCAACAACAGATGCAAAACAAGTTGCCCCCGCTCCACCACGTTGCCGAACATCTCTATCGTCACTGGCTGCGCGGCCTCGCACACTAGGCGCCCTAATGCTGCTGGGCTCTAGGCCGCATTGCGGTTTACCAAGCTAGGCGTAAAATCCAGCGACCTGCAGTGTTGCCATGCAGGCAACCCGCTACTTATTAAGGAGATTCACATGAATAAATTGATTGCTCTGGTCAGTTTGGGAATCGCACTTTCAGTATCCACATCTGCCTTCGCAGGTGCACAACAAAATAAGATGAAAGAGTGCAATGCCGATGTGAAACAGCAGGCATTGAAGGGGGACGAACGTAAGGCCTTTATGAAGAATTGCCTAAAGAAGGATGGAGCTGCAAGTGCGGGTGCGGCGGCAGCACCTTCTTCGCAACAGAATAAGATGAAGTCATGCAATGCTGATGCAAAGACCAAAGCGCTGAAAGGCCAACAGCGTAAGGACTTCATGAAGTCCTGCTTGAGCTCGTAAGCGTGTAACGATGCAGCACGAAGAGCGCGCCGTAAGGCGCGTTTTTCATTGGGGAAAGAGAAAGGCTGGCGTGTACAATTCGACTCGAATATTTGATAGACCGTGAGTGCCGAATGACCTTTGTAGTGAGCGAGAATTGCATCAAATGCAAATACACCGACTGCGTCGAAGTGTGTCCGGTGGATTGTTTTCGCGAGGGGCCGAACTTCCTCGTCATCGACCCGGATGAGTGCATCGACTGCGCCCTCTGTGTGCCCGAATGTCCTGCCAATGCCATCTATGCGGCGGATGATGTGCCTGAGGATGAAAAGCAGTTCATCACTATCAATGCCGAGTTGGCGAAGCAGTGGAAGACCATCGCTCAGAAGATCGACGCGCCTGCCGATGCGGATGAGTGGCGCGAAGTCAAAGCCAAAATACATCTGCTTGAACGGTGAAAAAATCCTCGAATAATCTATTGCCCAGTTTGATCGCTGTGTTGCGCGGTACTCACTCCCGCGCCTATCCCAAACGATATGTCTTGGTCGCTACGTTCCGTGTGCCTTGCGCTCAATCTGCTCATCACGATTCTTCGAGGATGTTTTGAGTATCTCAACTACCTATTTTGATGCTGTCGCGCGGCGCATCCTTGCCGCGCATCCCGCGCCTGATCTGCGCGGCATCACCATCCTGCTTCCCAACTTCCATGCGGCACAGCCACTGGCGCAGGCATTGATGCGTGTAGCTGATGCGCCGACCATCCTATTGCCGCAGATGGTCACGCTCAATCAATGGGCGCAGGACATCGCGCTTGATGCACCCATCGTCACCGATAGCCAGCGCGGTGCTTTGCTTTACGGAGAATTGAAGCAGCGCCAATGGTTCGACAACGCCGATCTGTGGAGCATGACGCAGGAACTGCTCAAACTCTTCGACGAACTCACCCATGCGATGGATGCCTTGCCCGACGATGAAACTGAGTTCATCGCAGCCGTGGAGCGTGCCTACCAGGCGCGGCAGAACACCACGTTGCAACTGGAAGCGCGCTTGGTGTTCGAGTTATGGCGCGCCATGCAAGCGGGGCAGGAGTTGGATGCGGCGCGCGTCTATCAGCAACGCTTGGCGAAGCTGGCGGCACAAGCGCAGTCGCCGCTTTATGTGTTGATGGCGTCTGAATGGGAGGCGGTAGAGAAACGCTTCCTCGAAGCATATGAACAGCGTGCGATGGTGAAGGTTTTTGATTTGCGGGAGATGAGAGAGTCTCCCCTCACCCTAACCCTCTCCCAGGGGGAGAGGGAACTGAGCAACTCCCCTCGCCCTATGGGAGAGGGGCCGGGGGTGAGGGAGGGGGTGAAGTTCTTCGCCGCCACCTCCCTCGAACAAGAAGCCCGTGCCGCTGCCATGCAGGTGCGCCTGTGGCTGCAACAAGGCAAACGCGACATCGCCATCGTGGCGCAAGACCGGGTGGTGGCGCGCCGCATGCGTGCTTTGTTGGAACGCGCCGAAGTGTTGGTGGCGGACGAGACGGGGTGGACCTTCGCCACGCTTTCTGTCAGCACAGTGTTAGACCGTTGGCTCACCGCCTTGCAGAGCGATTTCTACCATCACGATCTGCTCGATTTGCTCAAGTCGCCCTTCATCTTCGCCGACATGAGCGCTGGCGAACGCAAGTCTGCCGTGTATGAATTAGAGCAACTGCTGCGCAAGCAAGGCGTGGTGTCTGGCTTGGAGAAGTTCATTGATCTCGTGCCGCATGAGGTGGCTCTGCATGTGCCATTGGCGCGTCTAAGGCAGGCCGCCGCCTTGCTGGATCAAAGCAAGAAACGCACACTCACCGAATGGCTCGCCGCACTGCGCGAGAGCTTGGAGGTATTGAGCATAGCCCGTGGATTGCAACAAGACGATGCGGGGCAAAAACTGTTGGGTGCGCTTGAGGCTTGGCAACAGGAACTGGCGAATGACAAAGGGCGTTACGCCTTCCACGAATGGCGACGCTGGTTAGCGCAACAACTGGATGTGCAGACCTATCGCGACAGCAGCATCGATAGCCAAGTACGCTTCACCCATCTGGCGGCGACGCGCTGGCGCAACTTCGATGCGGTGTTGCTGCTGGGATGTGATGCCGATCATTTGCCGAGCGCAGGTGATGGCGGCCGTTGGTTCAACGATGCGGTGCGCTCGGTGTTGAACTTGCCCACGCGTGCCACCCATGCCGCGCGGCAACGCGCCGACCTGATGGCGTTGCTGGCGCTGAACGACACCGTGCTGGTCACGTGGCAGAAAGACAAGAGCGGCGAAGCGCGTCTGTTGAGTCCTTTTTTGCAGATGCTGCGCGATGAACACGAGCAAGCGCATGGTGACGACCTCGCCGAGACTGAGTTGCATGCTTACCTTGCGGCAGAAGATGCTCGACACGTCTCGTTGTCACCGTCAGCACAACCTGTGCCGAGTGTGGCAACAGATTCTGTGCCTGTCAGCGTCTCCATCAGCGGCTACAACTCGCTGGTCGCTTGCCCGTATCAATTCTATGCACGCCACATCTTGAGATTGAACGAACTTGACGAGGTGCAAGAAACCATCGAGAAGAGCGATTACGGCGAGCGCGTGCATGAAGTGTTGCAACGCTTTCATGAGCGTTATCCGCAGGTGAGCGGACAAGACACGGCGAAGATGGAAGCCACCTTGCGCGATATCAGCGAGCAGGTGTTCGCTGATCTGCTGGCACACGATTTCGCCGCGCGTGCATGGTTGGCGCGCTGGTATAAATCATTGTCTTCCTATCTGGAATGGCAGCAAGAAGGCGAGGCCGAGGGCTGGCGTTATGCCGAAGCCGAGACGAAATTCGACTGGCCGCTGGAAGGGGTGAGCCTGCGCGGACGTATCGACCGCTTGGATGTGCGTGGCGATGAAAAGCGCGTGCTCGACTACAAGACGCAGAGCGACATCGTGCTGCGCAACAAACTCAAAGAGCCGGGTGAAGACGTGCAGCTTGCCTGCTATGCCTACGCACACGAGGCGGCGGATGTCGCTTTTGTCAGCATCGATAGTGGCAAGGTGCGATCGGTCGCGCCGAAAGAAGTTGCAGCGCAACTTGCGCAGCTCAATGTCGAGCGTCTAGAGCAGGTGATGGGTGCGCTGCGCAATGGAGCGGGGTTGCCTGCGAATGGTATCGATGCGGTGTGTGCATACTGTGAAGCACGCGGTGTGTGCAGGAAAGGCGAATGGACATGAGCATCGCCCTCGATCCTCGTCGTAGCATCGTCGTCGAAGCCTGTGCCGGCAGTGGCAAGACTTGGCTGCTGGTGTCGCGCATCGTGCGTCTGCTTGTGGATGGTGCGCAGCCATCGCAGATCCTTGCTATCACCTTCACGCGCAAAGCAGCGCAAGAGATGCAAGCACGTTTGCAGGAATGGTTGCGCGATCTGGCGATGAAGGACGAGCAGTGGGTGCGCACCTTCTTCGCCGAGCGCGGCGTCGCAATGTTGAGCGATGAGCAGGTCGCGCTTGCACGTAGCCTTTACAGCACAGTGTTGTTGGCGCAACCCGCCATCACCATCAGCACCTTCCACGGGTGGTTCATGCAAGTGATGCAGCGCGCGCCATTGAATGCCGATGTGATGCATGGCATGACTTTGCTAGAGCGTGCGGGTGCGGAACAAGATGAGGCGTGGGAAGAGTTGTTGGAGCAGATGCGCAAGCAGCCAGACGGCGTGGATGCGCAGCACATGCAGTGGCTGTTCGATGAATGCGGACTGTTCACCACGCGCAAGCTGTTGTTCAACTTCCTAGGTAAACGTGCCGAATGGTGGGCTTATACTTCTCATCTGTATGGAGGAATACCAACGAGTGTTCCCTCACCCCTAGCCCCTCTCCCGGTGGGCGAGGGGAACGCACTCCCTCTCCCCTCGGGAGAGGGCTGGGGTGGGGGAACTCCCGTTCAATTTGCACTGACTCAACTTCAGCGCGACCTCGCCGTAGATATGACCTTCGATGCGGTCGCCGAT
>JBAYTV010000045.1:0-8768 GCA_041675405.1 Sideroxydans sp.
AGGCGGCAAGATGCGTTTCACTGCCTTGTGCCGCCACAACACCGTGCCCATCGATCTGGATGTGACGCTGAATCTGGCAGGCCTGCACAACGTATTGAACTCACTCGCTGCCATTGCCGTCGCGTTGGAAGTGGGTGTGTCGGAAGAAGCCATCGTGGCCGGCTTGGCGGAATTCGAAGGGGTTGGTCGCCGCATGCAACGTTATGGCGAGATCCCGCTGGCATCGGGCGGTTCGTTCACGCTCATCGATGATTATGGCCATCACCCCGTGGAGATGCGTGCGACGTTGGCGGCAGTGCGCGGTGCATTCCCCGACAAGCGTCTAGTGCTGGCATTCCAGCCGCATCGCTTCACGCGTACGCGTGACTTGTTCGAAGATTTCGTGAAAGTGATGTCAGGTGTGGATGCCTTGGCACTCGCGGAAGTGTATGCGGCAGGCGAACAACCCATCGTTGCGGCGGATGGCCGTGCACTGATGCATGCCTTGCGCGTGGCAGGACAGAACGAAGCCGTGTTCGTCGAGAACATCGCCGACATGCCGCAGACCATCCTGCAGATGGCGCGCGACGGCGACGTGGTGCTGACCATGGGCGCGGGCAGTATCGGCGGTGTGCCGAATCTGGTCAAGCAGATGAAATGAAGATGAGCGAACCGACACAGTTCACGGCAGACGGGCTTCGCGGCGAATTGAGCTGCGATGTCGATATGCGCCGCCATACCAGTTGGCGTGCAGGCGGTGTCGCCAAGCGCATGTATCAAGCGGCGGACTTGGCCGACCTGCAATGCTTCTTGCAGCAGTTGCCAGTGGATGAGCCGTTGATAGCGGTTGGTCTGGGTAGCAATCTGTTGGTGCGCGACGGTGGCTATCGCGGCACGGTGGTGTTGATGTTGGGTGCGCTCACCGAACTGCGCATGGATGGTGATCTGGTGTACGTGCAAGCGGGTGTGGCCGGTGCCAAATTGGCGCGCTTTGCGGCGACCAACAATCTGTGCGGCGCGGAGTTCTTCGTCGGCATCCCCGGAACGATGGGCGGCATGTTGGCGATGAACGCAGGCTGTTACGGCGGTGAGACATGGCAGAAAGTGGTGCGCGTGCAAGTGTTGACGCGCAGGGGTGAGTTGCTGGAGCGCACACCGCAGGAATATGACATCGGCTATCGCCATGTCGCATTGCATGAGGCAAACGAAGAGTTCTTCGTCGGCGCATGGTTGAAGTTGGAAGCAGGCGATGTGGAAAAGGCGCGCCAAGACATCAAGGCATTGATGGAGAAGCGCAGCGCCAGCCAGCCCTTGCAGTTGCCCAACTCGGGTTCAGTGTTCCGCAATCCGCAAGGGAATCACGCGGCGAAGTTGATCGAAGGTTGCGGATTGAAGGGCAAGACCATCGGTGGTGCGCAAGTGTCGGAGAAGCATGCCAACTTCATCGTGAACATCGGTGATGCGACGGCGACGGACATCGAAAGATTGATCGAAGAAGTGAAGGCGACTGTGTTGCAGCAAACAGGAGTGGAACTACACCCTGAGGTGCGCATAGTGGGAGATAAAAACAGTTAGCCACAGAGACCACAGAGCGCACAGAGAAAACCTTTGCACACTCTCTCTGTGATCTCTGTGTCCTCTGTGGCTGGTTTGAGGTGTTGAATGGAGCAAATGAAAAAATTTGGAAAAGTGGCGGTGCTGCTCGGCGGACGTTCTGCAGAGCGAGAAGTGTCATTGAAGAGTGGTGCTGCGGTATTGGCTGCGTTGCAACGCAGTGGCGTGGATGCGCACGCGTTCGACCCTGCGCAACGGGACCTGCACAACTTGCTGGATGAACGTTTCGATCGCGTGTTCATCGCGCTGCATGGACGTTACGGCGAGGACGGTACGGTGCAAGGCGCGCTGGAGTTGATGGGCATCCCTTACACCGGCAGCGGTGTGATGGCTTCTTCTATCGCCATGGACAAGTGGCGCACCAAGATGATCTGGCAAGCGGCGGGCTTGCCTATCCCCGACTTCATGCTGCTCAACGAGCACAGCGACTGGGAGGCGGTAGTGCAGCGCTTGGACTTGCCGCTGTTCGTGAAACCGGCGAACGAAGGGTCTAGCGTCGGCATCAGCAAAGTGAAACAAGTCAGTGAACTGAAGGCTGCTTACGAAGAAGCTGCCAAGCACGACAAGCTGGTCATCGCAGAACGTTTCATCGGTGGCGGTGAATACACAGCAGCGATCTTGAATGGTCGCGCGTTGCCGGTCATCAAGATCGAACCGGCGAACGAGTTCTATGACTACGAAGCGAAGTATCTGCGCGATGACACGCGCTACCTGTGCCCTTGCGGTTTGAGTGCCGAGCAAGAGGCCGAGATGCAGGCACTGGCACAGCAAGGGTTCGCCGTGATCGGTGGTCAAGGTTGGGGGCGTGTGGATTTCCTGCGCGGCACGGATGGCAAAGCGTATCTGTTGGAAGTGAACACTTCGCCGGGTATGACCGACCACAGCTTGGTGCCGATGGCGGCACGTGAGGCGGGTATCAGTTTCGAGCAACTCGTGGTGCAGGTGTTGGAGGCGGCAGGAAATGCAAAATAGTTTTTCACGTTTGCTTCCTCGCCCTCTGGGAGAGGATTGTGGTGAGGGTTATGTGGGATAACCACCACCTTCTGCGTTCTATCGCCAATCTGTTGTTCGGCGTGGGCGTGGTGTTGGTGTTGGTGGGGGCGGTGCGCTATGTGTTGCGTATGCCGGACTTTCCGCTGAACACGGTGGAGTTAGTCGCCGCACCACAGCGAGTGTCGGAAGAGGAGTTGCAGAAGGTGGTGCGCGAGCAGGTGAGAGGGAATTTCTTCACCGTCGATCTGGAGCGCGCACGCAAGGGTTTCGAGACCTTGCCTTGGGTGCGCAAGGTGAGTGTGAGACGCAAGTTCCCTTGGGGCTTGCAGGTGGATGTGGAAGAACACGTGGCACTGGCGCGCTGGAACAAGACGGCACTGGTGAATACGTACGGCGAAGTGTTCGCGGCACCGACGATAGAGGTGTTGCCTGATTTCATCGGTCAGCCTGAGTCGTCGATGCAAGTCACGAAGTTGTTTGGGGAGTTGAGCGAGACCGTGTCGCCGATGCGGCAGAAGATCAGTCAGATCAGTCTGTCACCGCGCTTCGCATGGCAGATCAAGTTGGATGGCGGCATGGTGTTGGAATTGGGGCGGGAAGAGATGCAAGCGCGTTTGGCGCGTTTCGTGAAGGTCTATCCGTATAGCTTGGCCGTCAGTGCGCAGACGGTGCGACGTGTGGATCTGCGTTATCGCAACGGGTTCTCGGCATATATGCCAGGCAGTGAAGTTTGAGGGAGTGATGATGAGTAAAGAAAGTAAGAATCTGATCGTTGGCTTGGACATCGGCACATCGAAGATCGCGTGCATCGTGGCCGAGGTGACTGCCGAAGGGACGCTGGAGGTGATCGGTGCGGGCATGACCGAGTCGTCCGGTATGAAGAAGGGCATGGTGGTGAACATCGATGCCACGGTCGGCACCATCCAGCAGGCTTTGCAAGAAGCCGAGTTGATGGCGGACTGCAAGATCACGACGGTGTACACCGGTATCGCCGGCGGACACATTCGTAGCTCGAATGCGCACGGCATGATCAAGATCAAAGAAAAAGAAGTCGCATATACCGACGTCGTGCGCGCCATCGAGACGGCAAGCTCCATCAGTTTGCCGGGCGATCAGCAGATTCTGCACATCCTGGAGCAGGAGTTCAGCATCGACGGTCAGGAAGGCATCAAGAAGCCATTGGGCATGAGCGGTATGCGTCTGGAGGTCGAGATCCATATCGTCACGGGTGCGGTATCTGCGGTGCAGAACATATTGAAGTGCATCCATCGCTGCGGTTTGGAAGTGAACGAGATGATCTTGCAGCCCTTGGCATCGAGCAAGGCGGTGTTGGCGGATGACGAGAAAGAATTGGGCGTGTGTCTGATCGACATCGGTGGTGGTACGACCGATGTGGCGATCTTCACCAACGGTGCGATCCGTCATACGGCAGTCATCCCTATCGCGGGCGACCAGATCACCAACGACATCGCGATGGCCTTGCGCACGCCGACCAAGGATGCGGAAGACATCAAGATCAAATATGGCTGCGCACTGCGCCAGTTGGCCAACGATGCGCCCATCGAAGTGCCCGGCGTGGGTGAGCGTAGCTCGCGCATGTTGTCGCGCCAGACTTTGGCCGAGGTGATCGAGCCGCGCATCGAAGAGCTCTATTCCTTGGTGCAGACCGAGTTGCGTCGCAGCGGGTATGAAGACTTGTTGTCATCCGGCATCGTCATCACCGGCGGCAGCAGTTCGATGCAGGGCATGGTGGAGTTGGCAGAAGAGATATTCCATCTGCCGGTGCGATTGGGATTGCCGCGCAACATCGGCGGCTTGTCTTCAGTGGTGAAGACGCCGCGTTATGCGACGGGAGTGGGTCTGTTGGTGTATGGCTTGGAGCGGTATCAGCGGAATGAAGTGTCACGCGTGAATTCGGGTTCGTTCAAGGATGTGCTGGAAAAGATGAAGGATTGGTTCAAGGGAAATTTTTGATTGGGGTGTTTTGATTTTTTGTATTTCGAAATTTTGTATTTTGTATCGGACTTTAACTAAAGGAGAAAAATGATGGCTTTCGAACTCTTAGATGCACAACCTGAAGGGGCAGTGATCAAGGTGATCGGTGTGGGTGGTTGCGGTGGCAATGCGATCGACCACATGATCGAGCAAGGCGTGCAAGGTGTCGAATTCATCGTAATCAATACCGATGCGCAAGCGCTCAAACGCAGCAAGGCGGGCACCCAGTTGCAGATCGGCGCAGCACTGACCAAAGGCTTGGGTGCAGGTGCCAAGCCGGCCGTCGGCCAAGCGGCGGCTGAAGAAGACCGTGAGCGCATCGCCGACATGATCCGTGGCGCGAACATGGTGTTCATCACCGCCGGTATGGGCGGCGGCACAGGAACCGGTGCGGCTCCTATCGTGGCGCAAGTGGCCAAGGAGATGGGCATCCTCACTGTCGCCGTTGTCACCAAGCCGTTCGTGTTCGAAGGTAAGCGCATGGCATTGGCGCAACAAGGTATCGAAGAGCTGGCGGCCAATGTAGACTCCCTCATCATCGTGCCGAACGCGAAACTGATGGAAGTATTGGGCGGCAAGACCACATTGCCCGAGGCATTCAAGGCGGCGAACGGCGTGTTGCAAGGTGCCGTAGCGGGTATCGCCGAAGTCATCAATGTCCCAGGCATGGTGAACGTGGACTTCGCTGACGTATGCACCCTGATGTCCGAGAATGGAATGGCGATGATGGGCGCAGCTTCCGCTTCCGGCGAAGGTCGCGCGCAACGTGCCGCTGAGCAAGCGATCGCCAGCCCACTGTTGGAAGACATCGATCTGTCCGGCGCGCGCGGTGTGTTGGTCAACATCACTTCCAGCAGCAACCTGACTTTGGAAGAGTTGCACGAGGTGATGAACTGCTTCCAGTTCGCTGCTTCCGAAGCGACCGTCATCGTCGGTTCGGTGTTCGATGAAGACATGGGCGATGAGATGCGCGTGACTATCGTGGCGACCGGTCTGGGTTCTGTTGTGCGTAAACAGCAACCAAAGCCGGTGCTCGTGCCGCAACAGCAATTGCGTACCGGCACTCATGATGCACCGACCGTCGACTACAGCGAGTTGGACATGCCAGCCGTCATCCGTACCGGCCGCCATCGCGAAGCAGTGGAAGCGATGAGGCAATCTGGCGTGGATACTTTGGACATCCCATCCTTCTTGCGTAAACAGGCGGACTGATCGCGTTCGGAGCGAGGCGTCGTGGCTGAGGAGGGATATCAGCCTGTGCTAAACTTCTGGCGATGGTTCATCGAACGGAACGGATATGGTCAAGCAACGTACATTGAAGACGATGGTGCAGGCGACTGGCGTCGGTCTGCACACGGGCGAGAAGGTCTATCTGACTTTGCGTCCGGCTGCAGTGGATACGGGCATCGTGTTCCGTCGCGTCGACTTGGCACATCCAGTCGACATCCGTGCCGAAGCACATGCGGTGCATGACACGCGCCTGTCCACCTGTCTTGAAAGTAACGGTGCGCGCATCGCGACGGTCGAACATCTGATGTCAGCGTTGGCGGGCTTGGGTATCGACAACGCCATCGTTGAATTGAGCAGTCCCGAGTTGCCCATCATGGACGGTAGTGCAGGGACGTTCATCTTCCTGCTGCAATCGGCAGGCTTGGTCGAACAGTCGGCGGCTAAGAAGTTCATGCGCATCAAGAAGGTCGTGGAGGTGAAGGACGGTGACAAGTGGGTACGCTTCGAGCCTTACAACGGCTACAAGCTGAACTTCACCATCAACTTCGCCCACCCCGTGTTTGCCAATACCAAGCAGAACGTGACGGTCGATCTGGGAGTGAATTCCTATATCAAGGAAGTCAGCCGCGCACGTACCTTCGGCTTCATGCAGGACGTGGAGAACATGCGCGCGCAGGGTTTGGCCTTGGGCGGTAATCTTGATAACGCCATCGTGATGGACGAATACCGCGTCATCAATCCGGATGGCCTGCGTTTCGATGATGAGTTCGTCAAACACAAGGTATTGGATGCTATCGGTGACTTATATCTTTTGGGGCATCCCTTGATCGGGGCTTTCTCCGGCTACAAATCAGGGCATGCTTTGAATAATGCGTTATGTCGCGCTTTGTTGGCGGACGAGTCGGCTTGGGAGTTCGCCACTTTCGATAAGGCTGAGGAAGCGCCCGACTTTTTACGTCTGCAACTGCAAGCAGCCTAACTCGGAGCTATCGTGCTTATCCGCTTGGCGGTCTTGATCTCGGCGCTACTCATCGTGGCTTCCTTTGGGGCTTACATCTTCACCCGTGACCAGCGTTACCTGCGCTTTGCTTGGCAGGTGGTGAGGTTCATCGTGTTTGCGCTGTTGGTGTTCGGTGCGCTCTATCTGTTGGAGCGTTTCGGCTTGGTTGCTTGGCGGGTGCTGCTCTAACTGCGCTTGGCCAGACGCTTCAATGCCTCTTTGAGCGGGCTGTCTTTAAGCTCTACAGCAAACTCTTCCAGCGCTTTTTTCCCGTTTTTCCCGACTTTTCTGGGGCGGGGAGGCTCGACTTGGGGTTGGATTCGGACTTGCACCCTGATTTGAATTCCAGTAACCTCGCATCCCCTTGTTAAAAATGAGGAAATAAGCTCGTTGCTGATCTGGCGCAATTTGGCGGCTACCGCTCCGTTGTCTGCCCCGATGATCAGTGTTTGACCGTCTAGCTGCATCACGTGGCTGGAGCGGGACAAAGAGGCAGGAGCGAGCTGTTGATAGTGACGTTGAAGCGTGGCGAGTCGATTGACTTGCTGAGAGAGTCGTCTCAGGTCTTGGTTGGAATCCAAGAATGCGTTCAAGCGATGGGTCACGTTAGTTTAGCGTCACGTTAAAAGGAGTGTTCGTTTGAATATTATTCTAGTTTCGAATCGTTTTGCAAAAGCGCGCAGCATCACGCTGACTGGAACGCACTTGGCTGTGGTGATTGTTCTAGCCATGGGCTTGTTCTTGGCCGCTGTGCTGACGGTGCAGTATGCCATCGTTCGCTTCCAGCCGGGCGCGGTGAGTAACGAGCTACGAGCTTGGTTGGCCAGTGCGCAAGAGGCTGAGCAGCAGAAGCAGCAGACTTACCTGCGTAAGAGCTTGGATGCGATGGCGATGCGTCTGGGGCAGATGCAGGCGCAGCTGCAACGATTGGATGGCTTGGGCTCACGCCTCGCCAAGCTGACCGGCATGAAGCCGCAAGAATTCTCCTTCGATCAGGCACCGGCTCAAGGCGGCCCTTATATACCACTCGCTCCGCAGCAGGATGTTTCATTAGAGTCGATGGAGCAGCAGATGGCTGGGTTAAGTGAGTTGTTGCGTGATCGTAGCGACAAGCTGGTCGCCCTAGAGACACTGTTACAGCAAGATCGCCTGGATAAGAAGATGCTACCTTCAGTCGCGCCCATCACGACGACTTGGTATGCCTCCAACTTCGGTTGGCGTATCGACCCGTTCACTGGGCACAATGCGATGCATGAGGGTGTGGATTACATGGTGCCAGCAGGTACGTCGATCTACGCTTCAGCTGGCGGAGTGGTGGTGTTCGCGGACACGCATCCTCAGTATGGTAATATGGTCGAGATAGATCACGGCAACGAGGTCGTCACGCGTTATGCGCATGCGTCCAAGTTGTTGGTGAAGGTGGGTGATGTGGTCAGACGTGGTCATGAGGTCGCCAAAGTGGGTAGTACTGGGCGATCTACGGGTAACCACCTGCACTTTGAAGTGAGATACAAAGGCACCGCGCAGAATCCGGTACGCTTCCTGCAAAAAGCAGCCAGTTGATGCGTACGATTTCGTAGCGGGGTGAGGTGCGAACCTCACCCTTTTTTATTTGTTCGTAACAGTCGTTTAAGAAAATTACAGCATGATCTCCAAATTGTTGAAATCCGTATTCGGAAGCCGTAACGACCGCTTGCTCAAGCAGTATCGTCAAACTGTCACGCGCATCAATGCGCTTGAGGCGGAGATAGCGGCGTTGTCAGATGACGCATTACGTGCGAAGACGCAGGAGTTCAAGCAGCGTGTGCAGAATGGGGCGACACTTGATGACATCTTGCCTGAGGCATTCGCTGTCGTGCGCGAGGGCGGCAAGCGCGCCCTGCAGATGCGCCACTTCGATGTGCAGTTGATCGGCGGTATGGTGTTGCACTACGGCAAGATCGCCGAGATGCGTACC
>JBAYTV010000046.1:0-8600 GCA_041675405.1 Sideroxydans sp.
AGGTCAGGATGTTCGCGAACGTATCTTTGGGAAACTGATATCGTTTGTCGATACTCATCGTCACCTTCGCCTCATAACGCTCGGTATCCAAGGTGATGCTAGTGACGCGACCGACCAGCACACCGGCACTCCTTACTGAGGCTGTCGCTTTCAAACCCCCGACATTATTGAAATAGGCTTGCAACTGGTATGTCTCGGATACGTTGTAGGTACTTAGGTTCCCCACCTTCAACGCCAACACCACCAGCGCCGCGATGCCTGCCACCACAAAAGCGCCCACCCAAAGATCTAATTTAGTCCGTTCCATCTTTATGCTCCTCGAAACATGAACGCGGTCAATATGACATCCAACATCAATATCGCCAACGAAGATTGCACCACTGTACGTGTCGTCGCGCCCGACACACCTTCTGCCGTCGGCGGCGCGTCGAATCCTTCGAACAATGCGATCACCGTGACCGCAAAACCGAATACGAAACTCTTGATCACTCCATTCATGATGTCTGTCTGAAAGTCGACTGAGGCCTGCATCTGCGACCAGAACGAGCCTTCATCCACACCGATCAGCACCACACCGACCACGTAACCGCCGAACACGCCCATCGCGGAAAAGATAGCGGCCAACAAAGGCATGGAGATGACACCCGCCCAGAAACGCGGTGCGACCACACGTGCGATGGGGCTCACCGCCATCATCTCCATCGCGGCGATCTGCTCGGTCGCTTTCATCAGCCCGATCTCTGCCGTCATCGCCGACCCTGCCCGGCTGGCAAACAAAAGAGCTGCCAACACCGGCCCCAACTCGCGCACCAGACTCAGGGCAACCAAAGACCCTAGTGCCGATTCCGAACCATAACGCTTCAGTGTCTCGAAGCCCTGCAAGCCCAACACCATGCCGACGAACATACCCGCCACACTGATGATGACTAAAGACATCACCCCGCTGGCGAACAATTCTTTCACCACCAGATTGAATCGGCGGAAGCTCATGCCGGATTGCAACAAGGTCTGGATCAAGAAACGCGATGCCACGCCGACGCGCCAGACGATATCCACTGTCCGATGACCAACCGCTCTCACACTCTTCAACAAAGGCATCAGGCGCTCACTTTCAGGTCTTGCGCATAGCTGGCCGCGCCGGGATAGTGGAACGGGATAGGGCCATCCATCTCGCCATGCACGAACTGATGCACGAACGGTTTATCGGAAGCGCGTATCTCCTCCGGCGTACCTTCCGCCACGATGACGCCATCCGCAATGAAATACACGTAATCCACGATCTTCAAGGATTCCTGCACATCGTGCGTCACCACCACCGAGGTCGCCCCCAGAGCATCGTTCAATCTGCGGATCAATTGACCCACCACGCTCAATGAGATCGGGTCAAGCCCCGCAAACGGCTCGTCATAAAGAATAAGCATCGGATCGAGCGCGACCGTGCGCGCCAATGCCACGCGACGTGCCATACCGCCAGACAACTCGGCTGGCATCAGGTCGTGCGTGCCGCGCAGGCCAACAGCGTGCAGCTTAAGCATCACCAGGTCACGGATGATCTCTTCGGGCAGATCAGTGTGTTCACGCATCTGGAAAGCCACATTGTCGAATACCGACATATCTGTGAACAGCGCACCGAACTGGAACAGCACACCCATCTTGCGGCGCATCTCGTACAGACCGCGATCATCCAGCTCATGGATGACCTGACCATTGATCCTGACCTCGCCACGCGTGGGCTTGAGCGCGCCACCGATCAAACGGAGGAGTGTGGTCTTACCGCAACCGCTCCCCCCCATCACAGCGATCACCTTGCCCTTACCAAAGGACATGTCGATGCCTTTCAAGATGGCACGCTGATCGTACGAGAAGTTGACGTCGTTGATTTCTACTAGTGCAGACACAATTGCCTTTTGCCAGATTTCGAGGCGCGCATTCTAACATCACGCCCGCGCTAGTTCTCACTCCATCGCCCTTGAGCTTGTCGCCATTAGTGGCTATCCTCCGCCCGTACTTAATTTCAGCCAGCCCGATATCGTCGGGCTGGCTCAATAAATTCAAAGTTCCAAGCAAATCTGGGCGTCAGCACAAAACTGAAGCGCGGCAGATATGGGATATGTAAGGAGTGATTTTTGTGAGTAACGCAGCATCGCGACGAAGTTTGGATTTATGGGGGCTGCCTTGAATAAAGACGCACTTCCAACCCTGTTGCTGGTGGATGATGACCCGCTCATCCGCGATTCTTTGAATCTCGTGCTGTCGGACGATTTCGACATCGTGCTGGCCGAAGACCGCGAACAAGCCATCCGCATCGTGCGCGATCTGCCTGCAGCCCCGCAGTTGGCCTTAGTCGACCTTGGGCTCCCCCCTACTCCGCATCGCCCGCAAGAAGGGTTCCGACTGATCACTGAACTGTTGGCGCATTCGCCTCAAATCAAGATCATCACCCTGTCCGGCCAAAACGAAGAAAGCAATGCACGCCATACGCGTACGCTGGGCGCCTTCGAATTCGTCGCCAAACCGTGCAAGCCAGACGTCATTCGCGCGCAGTTGCACGCCGCACTGGCTGCACAACAGAGTGAGAAACGTTCAGCCGCTCTGAGTCAAGGCCAACTGGGTATCGTCGGCGAGAGCACTGTCATCCAGACCTTGCGAGAGCAGATTAAACTCTACGCGAGCACGCCCTACCCCGTCCTCATTCAAGGCGAATCGGGTAGCGGCAAGGAATTGGTCGCACTGGCTTTGCAAAGTCTAAGCAGGAACCCAAACTCTCCCTTCATCGCCATCAATTGTGCCGCCATCGCCCCCAATCTATTGGAGTCGACCCTCTTCGGCCACGCCAAGGGAGCTTTCACGGGAGCGACTGCTGCTCAGATCGGCTTCTTCGAGAAAGCCGAGAATGGCACTTTATTCTTGGACGAGATCGGCGAATTACCGCAGGAACTCCAAGCAAAGCTCCTGCGAGTGCTCGAGAACGGCGAATACCAGCGTGTAGGCGAGACGGCCACCCGCAAGAGCAATGCGCGCATCATCGCTGCGACCAACTTGGTGTTGGCACAAGCTGTGCGTAGCGGCAACTTCCGTGCCGACCTGTTCCATCGCATGAGCGTATTCACCATCAACGTGCCCCCGCTGAATACGATGGGCAACGATAAGGTGCTACTGCTGGAACACTTCCGCGACTTCTACTCGAAGCAGATGCAACGCAAGCCATTCGCACTCAATGAAGCAGCTCAAACCGCCTGGCAAGGCTACCCCTTCCCGGGCAACACGCGCGAGCTGCGCAACATCGTCATTCGCTTGGTCACCAAATATGCCGGCGAAAAGGTCAGCCCAACACAGCTAGAAGCAGAGTTCGAACAACAATTCGCAGACAAGGACGTCTCTTCCAGAGAGTCGCCTAACGATCTGAAACGCATCTTGCAGCAGGGGAGCTTCAATCTGGACGATATGCTGATGGGCTATACTCAGAGGTATATCGATACCGCGATGGAATTGGCTCAAGGAAATGTCAGCGAAGCCGCTAAACTGCTAGGGATAGCACGCACAACCCTGTATAGCCGTATGGAAGCATTGCAAAAACACAGGGTGAATCAATAAGGGGAGTTGGATGTACCTAGAGCATTTCGGGCTAAACGAGCCGCCATTCAAGATCACACCGGTCACGGATTTTTTCTTCTCGGGAGCGAATCGTGGCGAGATCTTGGATGCATTGGTCTATGCGATCACGGATGGGGAAGGCATCGTCAAGATCAGTGGCGAAGTCGGTAGCGGCAAGACCATGCTGTGCCGCATGTTGCTGGAAAAGCTCCCCACCAATATCAAAGCCATCTATCTAGCCAACCCCAGCCTGTCTCGCGACGAACTGCTCTACGCCATCGCCGACCGCCTCGGTCTCGACTTGGAAGGGCAACGCGTCAGCGTCATCCTGCAAAATCTGCAAAACGACCTTGAAGCAAAATATGCGAAAGGCGAACGTTGTGTCGTGCTGGTGGATGAAGCCCACGCCATGCCACTGGATACGCTGGAAGAACTACGCTTGCTCTACAACCTGCAGGTAGGCAAACACAAATTGCTACAGATCGTGCTGTTCGGACAACCCGAGTTGGATGAGAAATTGTCGCAAAGCAACATGCGCCAACTGAAGGATCGCATCGTCCATCACTTCACCATCCTGCCCATCTCGCAAAAAGTCATACATACCTACCTGATGTTCCGCATGCGTGCGGCAGGCTACAAAGGCCCGGATAATTTCTCCGCCTCCGCTGAGAAACTTATCGGCAAAGCCTCGCATGGCCTCATGCGCCGCGTGAATATCTTGGCAGACAAAGCCTTGCTGGCCGCATTCGTCGAGAACACACACACCATAACCGAACATCACGTCCAAGCAGCCATCCGCGATAGCGAGATGACCCCCATGCATAAATGGGGCAGCCGCCGCAATCTGGTGCTGGTCGGCGGACTCACGCTGTTCGCCGCTATCCTTGCGGGCGCGGGGTGGTTCATCGGTCGCGAAAGTCAAGTTACACCGCCCTCCCCTGTCGCCAGTCTTGCAACATCCTCTGTGGTAGCTGCCTCGTCGATAGTGCCTGCGGAGTCCGCGCCACAACCAACAGCTGCCGCTTCTGCACTTGTGCTCACTGAATCACTTTCGACAACGCCCCCTCAAACCGAAGCTACTCCCACCACATCGGTATCTGGCGAAGTGGCGAAGACATCGACAACTTCTAACACTGCACATACCAATAAGGCTCCGCCAGAAAAAATTGTCGCATCGGCCGCCTTACCCGCGATCCCATCGAATAGCCTGTTGAAACAAAGGCTGGACGCGACCAATGCCATGTTGAGCTCCACTTCTAAGGGGAGCGTAAGTATCCAACTGTTCTACACCGAGAACGCACAGGCAGACCGCATGGAGGGCTTCTTCAAGCGGGCAGATAAATTAGGTGTGCTGAATGAGGTATATGTCCTACCTATCAAGTTAAGTGGGCGCGATGCCTACCGCGTCATCTATGGTGTTTATCCAAACAGTGACGCGGCTCGTAACGGTATCGCGGCTTTACCGCAGCGATACCAGGAAGCCTTCGCGCCGACTTTGCACTTGTTAGACAACTCGCAGAAAATGCCTTAACTTGATGAAACTATAAAAATATATAGGCCAAAAGGCGTATTGCTTGAGACGACTATTTAGTGTTACCTTGCACCAAAGAGCTATAAGGGGAAGAAGAATGAGGTTACATCACGCAGTACTACTGAGTTTTACTTGCGTTGTGTTTGTCGCGTGTAGCACAAAGGCGATGAAGCCTTCTGACAAACACATCCAGCAGACGCCAGATACCGCCAAACAATCCAGCGGCACCATACCTCAGACTAGCAAGAATGCTGTCATTCTGCCTCCGCCTGCCCCAGCAAAGAAGGTCGAGACCTATAGTGTGGTCGTCAGCAACCTGCCAGCACGCGACATCCTTTTTGCATTGGCGCGTGATGCCAAACTCAATATAGACATACACCCCGGCTTGATCGGCGAAGTCACCATCAACGCCATCAATCAGACCTTGCCACAGATACTGGATCGCATATCCAAGCAGGTCGACATGCGCTACGAGCTTAACGATAACAATTTAATCGTGATGCCGGACAGTCCCTATCTGAATAGCTACAAGATCGATTACGTGAACATGACACGTGATTCCGAAGGTGGGATTTCTAATACAAGCCAAGTTGGCGGCGGCGCTTCAGGTGGTTCCACTGGCGGCAGCAATAACTCTAAGCTTGCCATCACCAATACTTCAAAGAATCATTTCTGGGAAACGCTAGTCAAGAATATTACCGATGTTTTGCGTGAAACCGACAAGATTTTGCCGGAAGGATCGAGTGAGACCGTCATTGAGCAAAGCTCAACCAATACAACTACACCACAAAACAAAAAATCCTCTACGAAAAACAGCACTGATGGAAGTGGGTCGGCCGCAACGATAGAAGGTGAAGGAACAACCGTCACAAGACGAAGCACCTTTAGGGAAGCAGCCTCCGTCATTCCAAATCCTGAGTCGGGCATCATCACGGTGCGAGCCACTGGCAAACAGCATGAAAAAATTCAAGAGCTTATTACACGAGTGATGCGTAACGCACGCCGTCAAGTACTAATAGAAGTTACGGTTGCAGAGGTGGCGTTAAATAATAATTACCAACAGGGCATAAACTGGTCAACACTGCTAGCTGCCGGCACCAACAAAGGATTTTCAATCGGGCAAGCACCTGGCACTGGCGTTTTACCGACCACCACTGGCTTATCCCCTGGTACATTTGTATTAAATTACGCGAATCCTGCGTCAAAGTTTGGAGCCGTAGCCGCTAGCGTTTCCTTGCTTGAATCTTTCGGCGATGTAAAAGTGTTATCCAGCCCCAAGCTTAGTGTAATGAATAATCAAACCGCTGTACTTCGTATTGTAAACAACTTGATTTATTTCAACGTGAGCGTTACGCCAGGAACTGCAGCCACTGCCAGTTCGCCTGCAGTACTTCCAACTTACAACACAACTCCCCAAACCATACCTGTCGGCTTCACTATGAGCGTTACCCCTCAAATTAGTGAAACTGACACAGTGCAGATTAATTTACGCCCGACCATAACGCGTTTAGTTCGCTATGTTCCGGACCCGAATCCTGGCCTGCTAGTTGGTGGCGTGTCACTAAATCAAATTCCTGAGACTCAAACTCGTGAAATGGAATCAATGTTGAAAATTGAAAGCAACCAGATTGCCGTTCTTGGTGGCTTGATGCAGGATGACGTTACCAATCAGACTGATGGCATTCCTTTGCTCAGCGACATTCCGTATTTAGGCGAAGCTTTCAAGAACCGTAGCAATAAATCCACCAAGACTGAGTTGGTCATATTCTTACGTCCAGTGGTGATAAAAGATGCAAGCTTAGACGGTGATTACAACACCTACAAAAACAAACTACCTGACGCCAACTATCTGAAACCAGAAGATGAGAAAGCCCAAAGATGAGCCTACTTCTCGACGCGATGAAAAAGTCTGGAGACAAATCCCAAAGCACGGGATTGTCGGGGATGTCGTTGGAAGAGGTTGCGCCCGCCACATCTCGCGGCGAACCGACATCTGATTCAAGCTCCACCTCGGCTTCACGTGCCGCCGGTCAAACTTTGTTCGCAGCCAAGAAGAAAAAGGAAGCCCCGAGATTTCGCTGGAAATTGGGTCTGGTACCCACGACGTTCCTCATCTGCTCAATCATCGGCAGTATCTACGGCTATTACGTTTGGCGAGAACTGAATCCGCCACTGCGTGTGGCAGAGCGCCCAGTCACGCCGCCCGCACCAACCCCGATCTCAGCACCAGCACCGCCACCATTAGTAGCCCATATAACGCCCACGGTTGCGACCCCACCCCAACCATCTGCTGCAGAAACTACGCCTGCAGTAACGGCCCCTGCGATAGAAAAACCTGCCACGTTGAATTACACGATCGCTAAGCCGCGCGCCAAGGGAACAGCAAGGCCGGCTGCGCCAAAAACACCTTCCGGAATGTCTATCGAGCGCCAGCAAGTGACAGACACGATCACCCCTGCCCTAATGGACGCTTATCAGGCGTATCAGCGTGGTGATTACACAACCGCATCGCAGGGCTACAAGGAAGTGCTTAAACGTGACGAACGCAACCGCGATGCATTGCTCGGTTTGGGTGCGATCGCTCAACAGCAAGGACAAGATCAGGCTGCTCAACATTATTACCGCCAGGTGTTACTGCTCGACCCACGCGACTCGGTGGCGCTCGGGGCGATGGCGGCATACAGCGCAAACAATGGTGTCGATACCGAGAGTCAGCTCAAGCAGATGCTGTCTGAACAGCCTCGCTCTGCCGCATTGAATTACGCGCTTGGCAATGTGTACGCAGACCAATCGCGCTGGGGAGATGCACAGCAAGCCTACTTCAACGCACGTATGTTGGAGCCTTCCAACGCACAGTTCACTTACAACTTGGCAGTGAGCCTCGATCATCTTGGGCAAAGTAAATTAGCGGCGCAGTATTACCAGCAAGCGTTGCAACTCGATCCCGCCAGCAATGCCGGATTCGATCACGCCCAAGCGCAACGACGTCTGAATGAACTGAGCCCTTCTCACTAAGGACGACGATGGCCGTTCCGCAACAACAGATCCAACAGCCTATCGGACAATTGCTCATCGCTAAAGGCGTCATCAGCGAAGATCAGTTGCGCATTGCCACGCAAGAACAAGCTAAATCTCCCCAGCCTCTGGGGCGTTTGTTAGTGCGTCTAGGCTTCTTGTCTGAAGCCACTATCCGTGACGTACTCTCAGAGAACCTAGGGCAGGAAAGCGTCGATCTCGCCAGCGTGGTAGTGGACTCTGCCGCCGTCTCAATGATTCCCAAAGAGGTGGCACGCCGCTACCTACTGGTGCCGTTATCAGTTGACTTGGCCAACAAACATCTGACGCTCGCGATCGCCGATCCAGACAACATCATCGCGCTCGACCAAGTGCGCGCCTTGTTGCGCGATGAGTATCGACTCATCACCTTGCTCGCGAGCGAGTCGGACATCCTGCGCGCCATCGACCAGTACTACGG
>JBAYTV010000047.1:0-8597 GCA_041675405.1 Sideroxydans sp.
GCCATGCAGTTCACTGCATTGAGTGATGTGGCGCTGGTGTGGGCAGTCTTTGGTGCAGGGCAATTGTTGGAAGGCATGGTGGTCACGCCGTGGTTGGTGGGCGAGCGCATCGGTCTGCACCCGCTGGCGGTCATCTTCGCCTTGCTCGCCTTTGGTCAATTGTTCGGCTTCTTCGGTGTGTTGCTGGCATTGCCGTTGGCATCCATCCTGTTGGTCGTGTTGCGTCATTCACGCGAGCGTTATCTGAATAGCGAGATGTACAACAAGCCATGACCCAAATGCTATTGGGCATCGCGCCTGAGTGGATACCTTCACTAGAGAACTTCGTCGCAGGACGCAATGTGGAATTGCTGTCCGCCTTGCGTCATGCCTTATCTTCGTCACAAGGTGAACGCTGCCTCTATATTTGGGGGGAGGCAGGGAGCGGCAAGACGCATCTATTGCAAGCCATCGTGGTTAGTGCGCGTAGTGCAGGAAGATCTGCAATCTGTCTGTGCGGCGATGTTCCGCAGATGAACGAAGTGGTGGCGGTGGATGATGTAGAGACGCTCGATGAGGATGCGCAGATCGCGCTGTTCGCCCTGTATAACCGAATGCGCGAAAGTGGCGGTTTATTGCTAGTCAGCGGCAAGCAGGCACCGGCCTTCTTGAAGCTGCGCGATGATCTGCGCACCCGTCTGGGTTGGGGCTTGGTATACCAAGTACACGCATTGACCGATGCAGAGAAGGCAGAAGCCTTGCGTCAACACGCGCAGGCACGTGGATTCGAATTGCCCAACGAGGTGACGAGCTATCTGTTGCGGCATGGCAGGCGCGACCTGCCATCCCTCTTGGTCACGCTGGATGCGCTGGATGAACGTTGTTTGAGATTAAAGAGAGGCGCAAGTGTGCCGATACTGAAAGAAGTGATGAATGGCTGAGGTTGTGATTAAATCTCACCCCGATTCGCACAGTCGTTAAGTGAACAATCAATCAAATCAAGGGATAAATATGAAAATCAAAATGATGGCATTGGTGGCAGCGGGTTTGTTCCCCATAATGGTGAATGCATCGAATTTCGCTGCTTACGGCAGTGCGGGTACGAATGGTTTTGGTTTAGGGGCAGGTACAGCGATCAATGAAAACTTCGGCGCGCGCTTGGGATTCAATACCTTCAAGATCAACGCGGACCAACAAGATGCGGATGGCAACTACGCTGTCGACCTTAAGCTGATGACTGTATCTGGTTTGGCAGATTACTACCCTTGGGCTGGTAAGTTCAGAGCGACTGCAGGTGCGGTGTATAACGGCAATAAGGCGACGATCACGGCACAACCAACTGGTGGGGGAAGTTATGTATTCAACGGGGTGACATATACATCTGCCGATGTTGGTTCATTCGCTGGTGAAATGACTTTCAATAGTGTTGCGCCATACTTGGGCATCGGCTGGGGAAATCCTGCTGCTCAAGATAAGCAATGGGGTATGACGATGGATGTTGGTGTGCTGTTCCAAGGCTCCCCCAAAGTTAGCAATTCTGTCACTTGTGGAGTGGGTGTGCCTGCACCTACATGTGCCCAAATGCAGTCTGACGTCGCTGCGGGCGCCGTGAAGCTGGAAACGGATTTGAAGGATTTCAAATACATGCCCGTTGTAAACGTCGGCATCTCATATCGTTTCTAAACCAGTAGATCGTTTGAGTGACGAAAGCCTGCAGTGATGCAGGCTTCGCTTTTTGAGATGAGGAGTGATGGTGAACCTGGCTTTATTCGATCTGGACAATACCTTGTTGAGTGGGGACAGCGATTTTGAGTGGTCGCAGTTCTTGATGGAGCAGGGGATACTCGACCGTGAGTTGTTCGAGGCGAAGAACCTCGCTTTCTACGAACAATACAAAGCGGGAACCCTGAACATCCAAGAGTTCCTTGAATTCCAACTCAAACCCTTGTCCCGTCATTCACGCAAGGTGTTGGACGGATGGCACGAAGAGTTCATGCGCATCAAGGTGCGTCCGATGATGGGGGCGAAGGCGCAAGCCTTGGTGGAGAAGCATCGTGTGGCAGGTGATATCTGCATGATCGTCACCGCGACTAACAGCTTTGTCACCGCACCCATCGCGCGCGAGTTCGGTGTCGAGTATCTGATCGCTACCGACCCAGAGCAAAAGAACGGTGAGTTCACCGGAGGTGTTGCTGGGGTGCCGAGCTTCCGCGAAGGCAAAGTAGTGCGTATGGAGGAGTGGCTGGCTGAGCGTGGCTGGGGCTGGGGGAGTTTCGAGAAGTCATGGTTCTACAGTGATTCTTTGAACGATCTCCCATTGCTAGCCAAAGTTCAGCATCCCGTTGCGGTCGATCCTGATGCGACTTTGCGCGCGTATGCGGAAAAACAAGGCTGGCCGGTCATTTCGCTGCGGGGATAAGAAAATACGCGCAGCGCCGATCGCCCTTTCTCCCGCCTGCGGGGGAAAGTGGGATAGGGGGCTCGACATGCCATGACCACAGGCTGGGAGAGGATGCCTGGGTGGCAGTGTATAATCCTGCCGCAGATGCAATAAGAATCGCCGCCTTCGCGGCGATTTCAACTTTCACAGACAATGATAAAAAAACTGTTCAAACGAGTATTCGGTAAATCGGTTGCGCCACGCTCGGTGGGCGCTGCGCTGGTGATTCCCTTCGAGGCGCACAAAGTGAGCCGCGATGGCATCAGCTTCGGCGCCAAGCGTGTCACTGATGGTTTGCAGGCGGCAGGATTCAAAGCCTTTGTGGTAGGTGGCGCTGTGCGCGATCTCATGCTGGATAGAAATCCCAAGGATTTCGATGTGGCAACGGATGCCACACCCGAGGAAGTGCGCCGTGTGTTCCGTCGCGCGCGCATCATCGGACGCCGTTTCAAATTGGTGCATGTGATGTTCGGTGAGGAGACGGTCGAGGTCTCCACCTTCCGTCGTGCCATCGACGCGGAAGATGCTGAGACGGACGATCATGGCCGCATCCTGCGCGACAACGAATTCGGCGACCAACAACAAGACGCGGCGCGGCGCGACTTCACCGCCAATGCCTTGTTCTTCGATCCTACTACCCAAGAGATATTCGACTACCACAACGGCTATGCCGACATTCGCGCCAACATCTTGCGCATGATCGGCGATCCCGAGGTGCGCTACCGCGAAGACCCGGTGCGCATGCTGCGTGCGGTGCGCCTCTCTGCCAAGTTGGGTATGAAGCTCGATCCTGCCACCGCTGCACCTATCTCCAAGATGAAAGACCTGTTGAGCAACGTGCCGGAAGCGCGCATGTTCGACGAGATGCTCAAGTTGTTGTTGTCCGGTCATGCGCTGGAGTGCATCAAGAAGCTGCGCCAGATGGAATTGCATCACGGCATGTTGCCCATGTTGGACGTGATCCTAGAACAGCCGATGGGCGAGAAGTTCGTCATGTCGGCGTTGAAGAACACGGATGAACGCATCGCTGCGGATAAACCGACATCCCCTGCCTTCTTGTTCGCAGCACTGTTGTGGCACGAGGTGTTGGCGACTTGGAAGCTCAAACAAGATGCAGGTGAGCGTCCCATCGCCGCGATGCATGCAGCGATGGATGAGGTGCTGGAACGTCAACGCGCACAGCTTGCCATTCCGCGTCGTTACGATACCGTGATGAAGGAGTTGTGGTTGCTACAACCTCGCTTCGAGCAGCGCGGTGGACAACGTCCGATGCGTTTGTTGGCACTGCCGCGTTTCCGTGCTGCCTACGACTTCATGCTGTTGCGTTGTCAGAGTGGTGAAGCGGAAGTCGAACTGGGAACATGGTGGGAAGAGTTCCAACATGCCAGCGAAGATAGGCGGGTGGAGATGTTGTTGCCGGATACTGCAGGACCCAAGAAACGTCGCCGTCGCACCAAGAAACCTTCCAATGCCGTACAGACGGAACTGCCGATAGATTAAAACATTAGTCCACGAAAAACGCGAAAGGTACGAAAAAATTTTGCACCGTACATTTCGTGTTTTTCGTGCCTTTCGTGGACTGATTTGGGTATTTTTACTATGTCGCTACACACTGCTTTCATTGGTCTAGGCAGTAATCTATCTGAGCCTTTATCGCAGGTGGCGCATGCTATTGCGGCGCTGGATGGGCTGCCACATACCCGTGTGATGAAGTGCTCATCGATGTATCGCAGCGCCCCCGTCGGTTATCTCGATCAGCCTGATTTCATCAATGCAGTGGTGCAGATCGAAACAGGATTGACACCGCGTGGCTTGCTGGAAGCCTTGTTGGCGCTAGAGTTTGAATGCGGACGCACGCGTGAGTTCCTCAATGCCCCGCGAACATTGGATCTGGATGTATTGATGTATGACGACCTCATGCATCACGAGCATGGCTTGACCATCCCGCATCCGCAGATGCATCTGCGAGCGTTCGTGATGCAGCCTTTGATGGAGATCGCACCGGATTGCGTGATACCCGGTGTCGGCAGGGCAGACGAAGCAGTGCAGCGATGCACAGGACAATCACTGGAGCGGCTGCATGTCTCTGAGTAAATATCGTTACATCGTCGTCGAAGGCCCTATCGGCGTTGGTAAGACCAGCTTGGCCAAACGCTTGGCCGACTACGCCGAGGCACAGACGCTGTTGGAAAAGCCACAGGAGAATCCTTTCTTGGCGCGCTTCTATGACGACTCGGCACGCTATGCATTACCCACGCAACTGTTCTTCCTGTTCCAGCGTATCAATGAAGTGCGCGATCTGGCGCAGATGGACATGTTCCAAAGTCGCACCATCTCCGACTACCTGTTCGAAAAAGACTCTTTGTTCGCAAGCCTCACGCTGAGTGATGACGAATACAAGCTCTACCAATCCATCTACCAGAGTCTCGCACCACAAGCGCCAAGTCCGGACTTGGTGATCTACTTACAAGCCTCCACCGAATCTTTGATCGAGCGCGTAAGGCGTCGAGGTCATCGTTACGAGCGCGCCATCTCGGATGCTTATCTGACTCGCTTGTCGGATGCCTACGGTGAGTTCTTTCATCACTACGAGTCAGCACCAGTGTTGGTGGTGAATAGCGAGTACCTGAATTTTGTGGATAATGAGAAAGACTTCAAATTTTTGCTGGACCGTATCGACAAGATGCGTGGACGGCGCGAATACTTCAACGTCGGCAGTGATTAAATATTGCCTTTCACGTTTGCCTCCTCTCCCGCTGGGAGAGGATTGAGGTGAGGGATCACTCTTTAAGTGCCCCTGGCATTCTACCCGCCGGGAGAGGATTGCGCCCGCGAGGGGTAGGCCGTAGTTGTAAAGCCGATAAATCGGCAACAACCACGCACAGGTGGGGGAACACTCAAAAAAATGCGCCCCCAACCCGAACGTGTGTTTGAGAACCATTTACTAGAGAGGGCTTGATGCGTAAGACACTCACCACATTGCAGAACATGCGCGGCAAGGGCGAGAAGATCGCCGTGCTGACCTGCTACGACGCCAGCTTCGCCACGTTGTTGGAGAACAACGGTGTCGATGTGCTGCTGGTCGGTGATTCACTCGGCATGGTCATCCAAGGTCGCGAGAGCACTTTGCCCGTCACCATCGAGCAGATGGCCTATCACACTGCCTGTGTGGCGGCTGGTGCGCAGCAAGCATTCATCATCGCCGACATGCCTTTTGGCACTTCCCAATTCTCAGCACGCGAGACGTTCTCACATGCCGTGCAGTTGATGCAGGCCGGTGCCGAGATGGTCAAGCTCGAAGGCGGTGTCGAGATGACAGAGACCATCCAATTCCTCACCTCGCGTGGTATCCCCGTTTGTGCGCACATCGGTCTCACGCCACAGTCGGTGCATCAACTGGGCGGCTATCGGGTACAGGGCAGAGGCGATGCTGCGGCACAGCGTCTGCATGATGGTGCATTGGCTTTGCAACAAGCGGGTGCTGGCATGATCGTGATGGAAGCTGTACCCGCCGCATTGGCAGCAGACATCACCCAACATCTTTCCATACCCACCATCGGCATCGGTGCAGGTGCGGGATGCTCGGGGCAGGTGCTGGTGTTGCACGACATGCTGGGTATCTACCCCGGCAAGAAAGCGCGCTTCGTGAAGGACTTCATGCCGGGCGCAGGATCCATCGCGCAAGCGGTCGCCAACTATGTCGCTGAAGTGAAGGCTGGCGCATTCCCAACCGCAGAGCATTCTTTCTGATGCGACTCATCCATTCAGTAGCTGAGCTGCGTGCCCAGTTATCTCAAGAGCGAGCCATCACCTTCGTGCCCACCATGGGCAATCTGCACGAAGGACACATTGAGTTGGTGCGCATGGCGAAGCAGCGCGGTAGCTGCGTGGTGGTAAGTATCTTCGTCAATCCTTTGCAGTTCGGTCCCAACGAGGATTTCGATAAATATCCGCGTACGCTGGAGGCGGACTGCGCCAAGTTGCAAGGCTTGGCGGATGTGGTCTTTTCACCTTCTGTCGATGACATGTATCCGGAGCAGCAGACGATCTATGTCGAGCCGCCACCTATCGCCAGCGAGTTGTGCGGCGCGTTCCGCCCCGGTCATTTCCGTGGCATGGCGACCGTGGTGTTGAAGCTGTTCAACCTAGTGCAGCCGCAGATCGCCATCTTCGGCAAAAAGGACTATCAGCAACTCGCCATCATTCGGCAGATGGTCACCCAGTTCAATCTACCCATCGAGATCGTGGGGGCAGAGACCTTGCGAGCGGCGGATGGCTTGGCTTTGAGTTCACGTAACCAATATCTTTCTCCGGAAGAGCGAACTGAAGCCGCTCATCTGTATCAAACGCTGACCGAAGTCGCCAACGAGCTGAAAACGGGAGCAAAAGACCTCGCTAAGATTGAGTTGAAGGCCAGCCAAGCCCTTGCCAATCGTGGGTGGCAAGTGGAGTATGTGACTATCCGTAGCCAGAACGGCCTGACCCAGCCTGTAGCGGGAGAGCAAAAGTTGGTGGTGGTTGCAGCGGCAAGGTTGGGTAAGACTCGATTGATCGATAACCTTGAGGTTTGTCTTTAGGGCGTCGTTGTTTATAATGCGCGCCCCGAAGTCGGGAAAGGAAGTAATTGATAATGCAACGAACCATGCTACAAGCGAAATTGCACCGTGTGCGCGTGACGCAGTCTGAGCTGCATTACGAGGGTTCGTGCGCCATCGACGATGATCTGTTAGACGCATCTGGCATCAAGGAATACCAGCAGATCGATATCTACAACGTCACCAACGGTGAACGTTTCACTACCTATGCCATCCGTGCTCAACGTGGTTCACGCACCATCTCGGTGAATGGTGCGGCAGCGCACAAGGCTAATCCCGGTGACATCCTCATCATCGCTGCCTATTCCGTCTATTCCGAGCTGGAATTGCAGAAATATCATCCATCTCTCGTCTATGTGGATGAACACAATCGCATCATCGCGCATCGCGAACGCATCCCTGTCCAAGCCGCTTGAGCGGTTCGGTCGAATCTAGCTAAAACCCAGAAATTATGGAGCCTCCAAGCCTGAAAGGCGTGGAGGTATAGTCTCATTGTCATATTGACCTTCAGGTTCATGCCGAGTAATGTTTGACTTCCAAATCAATCGAAATAAGCGAGCCGGAATGTTGAAAAAGACTTTGGGGATTTTATTGATGCTGGTTGGCATGTTCGTCTTTCAAACTGCTAGTGCAGCGGAGGCAAAGGTGACAGCGAAATCTATCAAGATGATGAAGGATGCTCAGGCATTGGTTAAGGACGGCAAATATGCCGATGCTTACGCCTTGATGGAGCCGTATGAATTTGAGAAATCTGGCGATATCAGCTATGACTACCTTTTGGGCGTCAGTGCTGTCAATGCGGGCAAGCCGGATCGCGCCACACTGGCATTAGAACGTGTCGAGGCTGCTTCCCCCCAATATGGGGACGTGCGTATGTGGTTGGGCATCGCTTACTTCCAATCCGGAGACAGCGTGCGTTCCAAAAAAGCATTCGAAGGTTTGCTGGCACAGCCAGCTCTGTCGGCGCAATCCAAGAGCACGGCAGATCAATACCTCGCAGCCATCAAGCAGCAAGATGACACAAAAGCATTGGCAGAGAAGAAAGCCAAGCAGCCGTATCTGGTAGGTATGGTCGAGTTGGGTGTGGGTAGTGACAGCAACATCACCAGCGGCCCCAAGAATTATGTTGATGCCTACACCACTTCATTTAGCGTCGCTCCTTCTCCCCCACTTCCGCCGAGCAACGTCTCTGCGCGCTTTGCTCAAGTGAATGGGAACCTAGAAGGTCGCGTTCCATTCTCTAGTGCTGGTACTTATGCCTTCGCCTCGTTCGATTCGACCAATCGAGTCTATGCCAAGCAAAGTATGATGAATTCGCACGCGAATACCGTGAAAGGCGGGGTCAATGTGCAGTCGGGTATGAATACCTATCGCTTCGATGTTTCCAAACGTGATTACCGACAACTTGGCACATCTGCTAGCTTGGGTTACACCGCCAACAGCACACAGAATGCCGTTAATGGCGATGCGCGTTTTGGATTGACCGAGCGCGATTACCTTGGGGTATCTCTGCAATACAACATGCCGCGCTATCCCACCACCGATACGCAAGACACGGATCAGATCGTCTTCGGCACGAATTA
>JBAYTV010000048.1:0-8553 GCA_041675405.1 Sideroxydans sp.
CTCCACGGTGGATAGCCTGAAGCTGGTGCCGAATAGCACACTCATCTTTGGTAATCGCGGCATCTATCTGGTGTTGAACAGTTTGAAGCAGCGCCTGAATATCGGCGACCGTGTGCCAGTCAGTCTGGTCATCGAGATGGGCGGCAAGAAGCAGACCGTCGATCTTGAGGCTGAGGTGAAAGCGCTGGAATTGAGCTACAAGCATTACAACGACCCAACCGTGAAAGACCACAGATAAATCTACTGCGCAACCAGATTGCTGCGTTGCGCGGTGCTCGAAATCCTCATGCACATTTAGTGCATTCCGGTTTCTGTGCTCCGTGCGCCTTGTACTCTGGCTGCTCGCTACGATTTTCGGGGGGTATATTTGGGGTTGATATTGTTCTGAACGGGCGGCTTGATGCCGCCCGTTTTGTTTCTCCTAGAAAAGCACAGATTTATTCGTCATTCCCGCGAAAGCGGGAATCCAGCTTCTTTGTTTAACTGGGTTCCCGCTTGACCGAAGGCCAGCCTGTCCTGAGCCAGACGAAGGACGGGAACGACAAAACCGAGTAAATCTGCACCTCCCTAGAGTAGAATTCGCGGCGAATTTATTTAAGGATAAAGCCATGCCATTGACCGCTGCCACTGCCGCCCAAAAAGCCCATACCCTGTCCGAAGCGCTACCCTACATCCAGCGTTTCTTCGATAAGACCATCGTCATCAAATACGGCGGCAACGCCATGACCGATCCCAAGCTGCAAGAAGGGTTTGCGCGCGATGTGGTGTTGCTCAAGCTGGTGGGGATGAACCCTGTGGTCGTACATGGCGGCGGTCCGCAGATCAACGACCTGCTGAAGAAGGTAGGTAAGCAGGGCGAGTTCATACAAGGCATGCGTGTCACCGACGAAGAGACTATGGACGTGGTCGAGATGGTGTTGGGCAAGGTCAACAAGGACATCGTCAATCTTATCAATCGCTACGGCGGCAAGGCAGTTGGATTGACAGGTCAGGATGGCGGCTTCATCCGTGCTGAAAAGTTGATGCTGGAAAGCATCAGCGAACCCGGCAAGATGTTGGACATCGGCTTGGTGGGTGACATCAACAAGATCGATCCCTCCATCATCACCTTCCTTGATTCAGGCGATTTCATCCCGGTCATCGCACCTATCGGCGTGTCGCCAGATGGCGAGACACTGAACATCAATGCTGACGTGGTGGCAGGCAAGTTGGCTGAGGTTTTGCATGCTGAGAAGCTGGTGTTGTTGACCAACACGCCGGGCGTGTTGGATAAGGACGGTAACCTGCTCACCGGACTTACGCCCAAGCAGATCGACGATCTGGTGGCGGACGGCACACTGTCCGGTGGCATGTTGCCCAAGATCGGCTCAGCGCTGGATGCGGCGCGCGGTGGTGTGAAGTCGGTACACATCATCGATGGTCGCGTGGAGCATGCGCTGCTGTTGGAAATCTTGACCGACGAGGGCGTGGGCACTTTGATCAAGAGCAAATGATGAAGGAAAAATACTCCGTCCGCCCTGAGCTTGTCGAAGGGTTTTTTGTGGTTCGACAAGCTGTGCGTGTGCTGTCGGGGCGTATGCCCCCTACAGCTACGGCCTACTCCTTGCGGGTACACCACGAACGGATATTGGTTTGCAAGTGAACGAACGCGTCTGGCTCTTTGATCTAGATAACACGCTGCATAACGCGACGCCGCACATCTTTCCGCACATCAACCGCAGTATGACGGCCTATCTGCAGGAACATCTGCAGTTGGATGAGGAAGCGGCAAATGCCTTGCGGGTGGATTATTGGCAACGCTATGGTGCGACGCTCACGGGCTTGATGAAGCATCACGGCACCGACCCCGATCACTTTTTATGGCACACACACCAGTTCCCAGAATTGGGAAAGATGGTGGTGCGCGAACCAAGATTGCGCCATGCGCTGAAAAATCTGGCGGGTAGCAAGATCGTGTTCTCCAATGCGCCCATCCATTACGCGCAGGCAGTGCTGGAGTTGTTGCGAGTGGATGACCTGTTCGACGATGTGTTCTCTATCGAGCACTCGCGCTACATGCCCAAGCCACAGACGGCTGGCTTTAGACGCTTGCTGCGCAAGCATCACATCAAAGCATCGCAGTGTGTGATGGTGGAAGATAGTGCGGAGAATCTGAAGACGGCAAAACGCTTGGGCATGCGTACCGTGTTGGTGAGCGATGCACTGCGTGCACCGAGCTTTGTGGATGTAAAGATACGTGATGTGTTGGAGCTGCCGCGCGCAGTATCCAAACTTTGAAAAGGAAACGACATGGCAGCTAAACCTGGCGAACGCAAACTACAGATCCTGCAAACCATCGTTGAGATGCTGGAGCAACCCAAGGGTGAGAAGATCACAACCGCTGCACTGGCGGCGCGCCTCGACCTGTCGGAGGCGGCGCTGTATCGCCACTTTCCCAGCAAGTTCATGATGTACCAAGGTTTGATCGATTTCATCGAGCAGACCGTATTCGGGCTCATCAACAAGATCAGCACCGAAGAGCAAGATGGCATGAAGCAGCTCGAAGGTATCGTTGGGTTGTTGCTTGGTTTCGCCAAAAAGAACCGTGGCATGACGCGCGTCCTTATTGGTGATGCGCTGGTGAACGAAGACGAACGCCTGCAACAACGCATCAACCAACTGCTCGATCGTGTCGAAGCGACGCTCAAACAATCGCTGCGTATCTCCGCCACTCAAGGCAAGCTAGAAGCGGATGCCGACTTTGGCGCACATGCGAATCTACTGTTGTGTTTCGTGGTCGGACGTTGGAACCAGTTCGGCAAGAGCGGCTATGCCAAAGACCCGATGGCGCAATGGCCCCAGCAGTGGGGGATCATTAGAAGTCAGTTCAATTAAGGAATCACTGATTAAGACGTCATTCCCGCTTTCGCGGGAATGACGAATGATGCTTAATCATCTTCCTTAAGTCCTCTTTCTGGCGTAGTTAGGATGATGCTCTGGCTTCAAGCTCGCAATTGACTCGCCACCTCAGAGAGTGCTACTTTGGTGTCACTTTCTCGGAGGTTGAAATGGCATCCACAACGACACTGAAAATTTCTGACGAACTCAAACAGCGTATCGCAACAGTTGCACAGGCAGCGGGCAAGGCTCCGCATGCTTTCATGGTCGAGGCATTGGAGGCGCAAGCCAGCTTGGCTGAGATGCGACAGTCCTTTCTTGACGATGCGCTGGCCTCTGCGGCTGAGGTTGACGCGGGCGGTGCGCTGTATGCGATGGAAGACGTGCAGACGTACATCCTCAAGCGCACTTCGGGCAAAGCGGCGAAGCGCCCTAGGGCGGTTGTTCAATCTGATGTCCAGTCGAAATCCACGCGTACCCGCAAAGCAGGTTAATCGCTGTGCCCAAGGTATTTTTCACTGAGCGTGCGTTGTCTGACCTTGATCGGATATTCGAATTCCTTGAGCAAAAAGCCCTGATTTTGCCCCAAGTGTGGGCGAGGAAATCGTGGATGCCACATCGATCTTGCAACGCCATCCCTTGATTGGTCGCCCTGCGCCGCACAGCTTGCGTGAGTTGGTGATCTCGAAGGGAAATACGGGCTATGTGGCGTTGTATCGTTTCCTGCCAGCAAAAGATCGTGTTGATATCCTAGCTGTCCGTCACCAGCGCGAATGCGGCTTCGTTGATTGAGCGCATGCCGCTTCGGTTGCGCACCCAAATAAAAGCCGCTATATTCCTGCCCATGCACTTCTCTAGACACATCTCGCAATCGCATTCCACCTTCAGCCTGCTGGCCGCGCTGAAGCTGCGCCAACGCGCATACTAAACCTACCCCACAAGTTTCAAATCAGGCGGCTCGGTTGGTGTTGAGCCGTGGAAGAACAATTGCATCGGAGAAAAAAATGACTGACAAATTGATCATATTCGACACGACATTGCGCGACGGCGAACAAAGCCCGGGCGCATCCATGACCAAAGAAGAGAAGTTGCGCATCGCACGCCAGTTGGACAAACTGGGTGTGGATGTCATCGAGGCGGGTTTTGCCGCCGCCAGCCCCGGTGATGCGGATGCCATCAACAGCATCGCCAAGGTGATCGAACGTTCTACCGTATGTTCCTTGGCGCGTGCCAGTGAGAAAGATGTGCGTGCGGCGGGTGAGGCGATCAAGCCGGCCAAGCACGGGCGTATCCATACCTTCATCGCTACCTCTCCTATCCACATGCAACACAAATTGCGCATGTCGCCTGATGAAGTGGTGACACGTGCGGTGCAAGCGGTGAAATGGGCGCGTGAATACACCGAAGACGTGGAATTCTCTGCCGAGGACGCAGTGCGTTCCGATATCGATTTTTTGGTGCATATCTTCGATGAAGTCATCAAGGCGGGTGCGAAGACATTGAACGTACCGGACACAGTGGGGTACAGCATCCCGTTGTTGTGGGGTGAACGCTTCAAGCAATTGATCGCACGCGTGCCGAATAGCGACAAGGTCATCTGGTCCACGCATTGCCATAACGACTTGGGCATGGCTTCGGCCAATTCGCTGGCAGCGGTGATGAACGGCGCACGTCAGGTGGAGTGCACCATCAACGGTTTGGGTGAGCGCGCAGGTAACGCTTCATTGGAAGAGATCGTGATGGCAGTGAAGACGCGCCGCGATGTTTTCACGTGCGACACGAACATCGATACCACGCAGATCGTGCCGACATCGAAGTTGGTGTCCAGCATCACGGGTTATCCCGTGCAACCGAACAAAGCCATCGTCGGCGCGAACGCTTTCGCGCACGAATCCGGCATCCATCAAGACGGCGTACTGAAGCATCGCGAGACCTACGAGATCATGCGTGCTGAGGATGTGGGTTGGGGCGCGAACAAGTTGTCTTTGGGCAAATTGTCCGGTCGCAACGCTTTCCGCACGCGCTTGCAGGAATTGGGCATCGTGTTGAGCAGCGAGGATGCGTTGAATGCGGCTTTCGCACGCTTCAAAGACTTGGCTGATCGCAAGAGCGAGATCTTCGATGAAGACATCCAAGCCTTGGTGAGCGATGAGGAAGTCACGCAGCTGAGCGATCATTTCCGTTTGGTTGCCATGGGTGCGCACTCCGAGACAGGTAAGTTGCCCGTGGCACGTGTGGTGATGAGCGTCGGTGGTAAGGAACATCAAGCCGATGCACAAGGTGGCGGTCCTGTGGATGCGACCTTCAAAGCCATCGAGCAGATCGTGAAGAGTGAGACCGAGTTGTTGCTGTATTCAGTGAACAACATCACTAGCGGCACGGATGCGCAGGGCGAAGTGACCGTGCGCTTGGCCAAGGGCGGTCGTGTGGTCAACGGTCAGGGCGCGGACACCGACATCGTGGTGGCGTCAGCCAAGGCTTATCTGAATGCCTTGAACAAGTTGGATACAGGGATGGAGAGGGCACACCCGCAGGTGTGATCTAACGCAGCGATTCCGAAAGGAGGCGGTATGGGATTCGATAAAAAGCTGAAGGTGACAGCGATATGCGCTGTGACATTGGTATCGAATCTCGTACTGGCTGCCGAAAGTCGCGTGGTGAATAACGCAGGCAAGGTACGACCGCATCAAACCAAGCCAACAGAGGTCACCGAAAGTTTGGTGGAGAAGCCGCAAACTGTGGTCAGCGAACCTATCTCCAAGCCAGAAAGTATCCCTGTCGAGAAGATAGCCCCGCCACTCGAACTGAAAGGTGTGCGCGGCTAATTCTTGTTCGCTTGTGCCTGTATTGCGGCGCGCGCCTGAGCGGCATTCAGCGCCACTTCAGCAAAATCACTTCGATGCACCCTGCCATCAGCGCGAAGGTCGAACCCATCACAATCCACTCCGACCAACGCGACTTCTTTAGCATCAGCTATTCCGAGTGACTGCGCCAATGTGTTGAGGTGTTCTGCATCAAGTTCGGTGAGTAATGTAGGCTCTTCTGCGATCAGTGGATAACTTGGAAGGCGGTAGTTGTCGGCCTTGACCCAATTGATGTCGCCGAACCCGCCGATGAAACGGATGGCAAAAGGGATGATGCGGAAGAAATTGAAGTCGGCCATGTCGAAGTATGTCTGCGCTTCGGGGAAGTAACGCAAATAGCGCTTGCCGCACCGTTCACGCTCGGGATCGAACGTGGCATTGCCAACCAGCGTGACGCGACCTTGTGTCTGTATATGCGGGTCGTTCTGGTCGTGTGTGATGAGGCTGACGCGCGAATCACCTAGGATATTCTTGGTGTGTTCGGCCAATCCGCTGATGAGGATGAGCAGGCTACCGTCGTGATCCGCCATGTAAGGGGTGATGGAGCCGAAAGGGTGGCCATCGAACTTTTTGGAGAGGGTGGAGAGTGCGCCGTAGCGGTGCGCGCGTAACATCATGCGGGCAGTGCGGGCGTTGCTTGGTGATTGGGGGTTGTCGGTTATCATGCCGGACATTGTATTGGGATACCGCTGGATATGAAACTTCCGAATTTGGGTGTGATGGATTCGCTGCGTTTTTTACGTTTCGTAGCCGTGCGCCTGCAACAAGATCGCTGTACCGAGATGGCGGCGAGTCTGACTTTCACGACCTTGCTGTCGTTGGTACCTTTGCTGACCATCATGCTGACGGTGTTCTCGGCGTTTCCGGTCTTCACTGACTTGTCGACCCACCTCAAGGAATTCATCTTGTCGAACATGTTGCCCGAAACGGGGGGCAAGATGATCTCGCGCTACATGGAGCAGTTCGCAGAAAGCGCGTCCCGTCTCACGGCTGTTGGTATCGTTTTTTTGGCGATCACGGCGATGTGGATGTTGGTCACCATCGACAATGCTTTTCATCGTATCTTCCGCGTATCGCGCCAGCGCAACATGCTGCAGCGGGTGTTGGTGTATTGGGCGGTCATCACTCTGGCACCATTGCTCATTGGAGGCAGTCTTTCATTGACTTCTTGGCTGATCGGTTTGTCGGTCGGTTACGCGAAGCAGATCCCAGGGTTCGGTATCGAGATGCTCAAGTTGATCCCCGTCGTGTTGACGACGGCGGCTTTCACTTTGCTGTTCCGTGTGGTGCCGAACCGCTATGTGCCGATGCGCCATGCCGTGATCGGCGGTGTCATTGCGGCCGTCGCATTCGAGTCGATGAACCAAGCCTTTGCGTATTACATCTCGCACTTTCCTACTTACAAGTTGGTGTACGGCGCGTTCGCTAGTCTTCCTATCTTCCTGTTGTGGATATATCTGTCGTGGTTGACCCTGCTGTTCGGTGCCATCATCACGGCCTCCATCTCGCATTGGCGCAGCACGCATGCGCTGAAGCTCGACCAAGCGGCACAACTCTATTTTGCGTTGGCGATGCTCAAGCTGATGCACAAAGGCTTGCAGAGCGGCGAGGTGCAAGATTTGGTCGGCCTATCGCGGCAGTTGCATATCGGCTATGAGGATGTGGAGCGCATCTTGAACAAATTGGTCAACGCGAAGATCGTTGCCAAGCTTTCTGGTCAGGGCTGGAACATGGTGCGTGCGCCGGAGCGTATCCAGTTGTCCGAGCTCACACGCATGTTCTTGTTGGATGTGGCTTTGTTGCCCAAGCAAGCGGGGGATACCGACATCCGCGCTTGGTTCAGCGGCCTAGAGAAGCATCTGGCCGAGGGAAGTAATCCCACCCTGCAAGAAGTATGGTCTAAATGATTTTGGACGGTTGCCGTAAGGGGGCTTTTCAGCTTTAATGCGCGGCCAGTTTTTGTAGCGATGAATAAATATTTAGGAGATATGCAATGGGGATTTTTGAGAAGCTGTTTGAAGGCGCATTGTGGAACAGCCGCTTTGTTATTTTGGCTGCGGTAGTGGGTAGCTTGCTGGCTGGAATTGCGATCTTTTATATTGCGACAGTGGATGTGGTCTATGTGTTCCAACATGCTTTGCACTACGCAGATGCAAGTCTGAACGATGAAGCACGCAAAGCCCTGCATGACAGCACCGTGTCTCATATCGTCGAGGTTGTTGACGGATATCTCTTGGCAACCGTGATGCTGATCTTCTCATTGGGATTGTACGAGCTGTTCATCAGCGATATCGATCAGGCGCACGGCAGCAAAGCGGCAAGCAAGATTCTGGTGATCAACAATCTAGATGACTTGAAGTCCAAGCTGGCAAAAGTGATCTTGATGATCATGATCGTTACCCTGTTTGAGGAATCGATCTCCATGCAAATGAACTCGCCGCTCGATCTGGTCTACTTCGGGGCTGCCATCGCACTGATCGCGCTGGCGCTGTATCTGACACATGCGGCCGACGGACATTCGGCAGAGGCTGACGCGCACGTGACGGACGTGCAGCATCAAGACAAATCAGGCCATTGATGTCTCCATCGTTTCGTCTGCTGGGTGCGGCACTGTTGATGTGCTGCACTGCCCTTGCAACTGCACAGCCTTTTGAGTTCAAGGATATGCAGGGTAATGCCCAGCGTCTGAGCGACTATCGCGGCAAGTGGGTGCTGGTGAATTTCTGGGCGACCTGGTGTCCGCCTTGTCTGGAAGAAGTACCTGATCTGGTTTCACTTCACGAAGCGCACAAAGATACAGACTTGGTCGTGA
>JBAYTV010000049.1:0-8280 GCA_041675405.1 Sideroxydans sp.
CTGTCTTTGCCAATACCGAGGCACGGCGCGGCGCCCCCGTCAGCAACGCCATCTCCCCAAAGAAACTGCCTTTGCCGAGTGTGTTGATCAAGCGCTTCCCACCATCAGGCGCAGACAAAAAGACATCCGCTTCACCATTGATGATGATGTACAGCCAGTGCGAACGCTCGTCCCCCTGCTGCGTGATGATGTTACCGCGCGAGAACGGCGAATAACGCAAACGTTCTGCCAGTGCCTTCAACTCGGCATCGGTCATGGCCGAGAACAACTCGACACGGCGCAAGGTCTTGATACGCAACATAACCTCGCGCTGATGGATCGCCTCGTCGTATTTCTCGTTCTCTTTGGTGATGTGGATACTCTTCTCTTCCAACGCCAGTTTGAGACCGGCGCGCTGCAAGGCAGTCATGATGTGCCAGCGGATCGCACCATCGGTCGGATCATCGGGTGCCAGATCGATCAGCCAGTAACGTATTGCGTAGCGGGCATAGCCTTTGTTATCCATATCCATCAGCACGCAATTCGGCTGTGGATTCTTTGCAACGTTCGCAATATCAGTGTTTAGGATGGCGGTCTCGACCACACTGATGACGCGTGATGGAGAGATATCCAAACCCACGTTGAACCACACCCAGCGCCGCCATTGCACAGGCTCGTCAGTACGTCTGCCCAACACGAGGAACTTGTTCTTCATCAACTGGCTGTTGGGGAACACCACCGTCTCCCAATTGCGCGTCTCAACCAAAGTCGAGCGCCAACGGATGTCCACCACCTTGCCCGAGATGTCGTCCACCTTGATCCAGTCACCCACCTCGATTGAGTTATCGAGTTGTAGCGCCAATCCGCCCAAGATGTTGCCCAAGGTGTCCTGCATGGCAAAAGCGATCACAGCGGTGATGACAGCGGATGTCGCCAAGATACTGCTTAGGTCAAGGCCGGCATAACGCAGACGCACCATGAACCAAGCCACGTAAGCGACGATCACGAACAAGTCTTCTGTGATACGGGGGGGGGTGAGCTTGACCGCTGGCAAGACGAGGCGGAACACGAACTGCCCCAACAAACGGATGATTGCGATACCTGCGCCAATGATGAAGACCTCATGCAGGATATCCCCCGCACGCAGGAATTCCATCGCATGCAAGATGCCGCTGATGAAGAGGCCAAACAGGCAAGCGAAGTAAAAACCTAGTGTATTGAACAAGCTGGCACGGTCTTCATGCCTAAAATAGAAAAGCAAGGTGAAGACGCCCAGCACCATCACCAACAGGCTGAATGATTCCTGCCCCCAAAAGAAATTCGTCGCGTTGTTCCAGAAATCCATAGCTGACACCTTATCGTTTTATGGCGATTCTACACAACATAAGCCGAGAGTGAGCTTGTCCTACGCCACACTTTCCAGCTTGCCGAGCGATCGAACACGAATCGGCGTATCTCGGTTTCGGTCAACACATCCAGCGTCAGCGTCTGCAATCGATCTTGCTCGATGGCAATCCACAACGGTCGCGCCAACTCTCGTTCTACCCATTCCATAGCATCTCGCCAGGCGTAAAGGTCACCACGTTGCCATGCCGTCGCCAGTGCGCTCTCAACCCAAACTCCTGTTTCTCCTGCGACGGACAACATCTCCTCTAGAGAAGTGCAGAAAGGGATAGCAGCCACCTTAGCAAAGGGGGTGCACAGAGCTTCATCACCCGCAAGTACACTGATGCTCGCGTCAATGCCATTTGCGCAACCACCGCCCCACAACCATAGACTGTTGATTGCTTGCATCCCGCGCGCCGAGCGCCCTTGATTGATGACATGTCCGTGCAACAACATCTGGATCTCGTTGGAGAGACTACGCCAACGCAATGCTTCAGTGCCTTGTGGCTGATAGGCTTTCACATCGCGCCAAGACGCGACACGTAAAGGTGTCGTCGTAACATCGCTACGCTCAGCAATGCGCACATACCAACGTTGCGGATGTGGAGCGACGAAAGCGATGCCATCTTGTTCAAAATGCCGATTCAGCGCATCACACAAAGCTGCGGATTCTTCCGCGCCGCATTTGACCTCCGGCTGCAAGATCGCTTGTGATTGTTGCAGTTCGATGTGTATTGGATCGGCACACATCCAATATGCGCTGCCGACTTCCAATCCGTCTGCGGCTGCACGTACCGGCGCAAAAGCTCGTGCGCCGAACACCCCGCACAAAAAATCTTCTGGCACACGGTGAGCTGCGCTCGTTCGATCACTGCGCGCCAATATCTTGCTCAAATAAGGAAGCTCCAATCCCGCACTGATCCTTTGCATCGCATCGCGCGGCAACAGCAGATCAGGAATGAGAAGATGGAGATTTTTCATTATTGGCAATTTTAAATGTGGGAAAGATTATACGTATCAGCATATTTCTCTGAGTATGAGCACATACAAAGCGATTTTTCATTCTAACAATGGAAACCCTAGTGCGTATCAAATAGACGTTTCAATCGCCCCTCCCCCTTGTTCTTATGGCAAACTAGCACCCGTCCCCGAGTCCAATCCAAACCATCTTGCAACCCTACGAACTCTTCATCGGCCTTCGCTACACCCGCGCCAAGCGCCGCAACCATTTCATCTCCTTCATCTCGCTCATCTCCATGCTGGGTATCGGTCTGGGAGTGATGGCGTTGATCGTGGTGTTGTCGGTAATGAACGGATTCCAGAAAGAGATCCGGGCACGCATCCTCGGCGTCACACCGCATCTGCAGATCAGTAGCGATGGTGGTCAGTTGGCAGATTGGAGATCCGCATTGGATACCGTCGCCCAACATCCCGAATTGCGTGCCGCCGCCCCCTTCGTCAATGGACAAGGCATGGTGTCAGTGAGCGACCGGGTGGAAGGCGTGATGGTGCGCGGTATCTTGCCGGACGCTGAGCAACAACTGACTGCGCTCGGCGACAAGATGAAGAGTGGCAGTTTGGATGAACTACGCCCGGGTGAATTCAACATCGTGCTGGGGGTCGATCTGGCACGCGCGCTGGGTGCGCACGTAGGCGAGACAGTCTTGCTCATCACTCCACAAGGGCAAGTCACACCCGCTGGCATGATGCCGCGCCTGAAACAATTCCACGTGGTCGGCATCTTCGAGATCGGCATGTCGCCTTACGACAACGCACTGGCACTCATCCACCTTGAAGATGCGCAGAAGCTCTATCGCATGGGCGAATCGGTCAGCGGCATCAGTGGCAGCCTGAACGATCTCGACCGCGCCCCCCAAGTGGCGCGCGAGTTGGAGAAACAGTTGCCGATGGACACCTATGCCACTGACTGGACACGCCAGAACGCCAACTACTTCGCCGTCGTCGCGATGGAGAAGAAGATGATGTTCATCATCCTCTCACTCATCGTGCTGGTCGCCGCCTTCAACATCGTCTCCACCTTGGTGATGGCTGTCACCGACAAACAGGCTGACATCGCCATCCTGCGCACTCTGGGTGCATCGCCCAAGAGCATCATGCAGATATTCATGGTGCAAGGCATGTTGATCGGCCTCATCGGCATGGGACTGGGCGTGTTGGGCGGCGTACTGCTTGCACTCAACATCGGCACCATCGTTCCTTTCATCGAACATCTGTTCGGCGTGCAGTTCCTGTCCAAAGAGTTCTACTACATCAGCGAACTGCCTTCTGATTTGCAAAATTCAGATGTGTTTATCGTTGCTGGCATGTCCTTCCTCATCAGCCTGTTCGCCACACTCTATCCAAGCTGGCGCGCTTCCAAGGTACAACCAGCGGAGGCATTACGCTATGAGTAATAGGATTGAGGATTTAGGATTGAGGAATGAGCCGGTAATTTCCTGCCGCGACCTGAACAAGACCTACTCGCAGGGCGACTTGAGCGTCAGCGTGTTGAAAGGCGTCAACCTTGAGGTTGCTCAAGGTGAGCGCATCGCCATCGTCGGCGCTTCCGGTTCGGGTAAAAGCACCCTTCTGCATCTGCTCGGCGGACTTGACACACTCACCAGTGGCAGCGTGAGCATCCTCGGCCAAGATGTGTCAGAGATGAACGAAACGCAGCGTGGCGAATTGAGAAACAAGTCGCTCGGCTTCGTCTATCAGTTCCACCATCTGCTGGCCGAGTTCACCGCGCTGGAGAACGTCGCCATGCCCCTATTGATACGCGGCATGAAACCCGCCGAAGCGCATCCACAAGCTGCTGCGATGCTGGAGCAAGTCGGCCTTGCACAACGTGTACGCCACCTGCCTGCCGAACTCTCTGGCGGTGAACGTCAACGTGTCGCAGTCGCGCGCGCCTTAGTCACTCAACCTGCCTGTGTACTGGCCGACGAGCCCACTGGTAATCTGGATAGAGCCAGCGCCAGCGCCTTGTTCGACCTCATGCAATCTCTCAACGCAAAGCTCAACACCAGTTTCATCATCGTCACCCACGACCTAGAACTCGCCGGCAAGATGCAGCGCCAATTAAAGCTGGTGGATGGTGTGTTGCAAAACACCTAGTTGCTTGGAATGTAAATCATGCGCGCCGCAGCTTTGCTCCTCGCACTCTTCTCCTTACCAATTCATGCTGCTGAATCTGTCGTCGCAGACACCTCAACACAGAAAAAAAGCGAGCCCGAGTCACTCTCTGAAGTCACCGTGGTCAGCGAACGTAGTCCTGACCGTGTCAGCAAGAGTGTCATCAGCGCCAAGGTGTTGCGTAAGGTCGCGGGTTCCAGTGGCGACCCGTTGGCTGGGCTGCAAGCGTTGCCAGGTGTGGTCTCCAGTGGCAATGGCAGTGAACCTGCGGTACGCGGTTCCGGCCCCGGCGACAATGCCTATTACGTCGACGATCTACCCACGGGCAACATCTTCCACTTCGGCGGCATCAGTGTGTTCAATGCTGATCTGCTCAAGGACTTCAATCTCTACAGCGCCGCATTCGCTCCGCACTATGCCGATGTGACGGGTGCGGTCATCGATGTCGCGTTGCGCGAGCCCAGAACGGATCGCATGGGCGGCAAGGTGAATGTGAATCTGCTGGGGGCAGATGCCCTGATCGAAGGCCCGATCAATGAGAATCAGTCTTTCTATTTTGCGGCACGCCGTAGCTATATCGACTTGCTCCTGAAGCAGGTCGAGCAAGATGGCATCACGATCCAGATCCCGAACTATTCCGACTATCAAGGCAAGTACATCTTGAAGATAGGGGACGCAGGCAAGCTGACTTTTCACATGCAAGGGTCGTCCGATACGCTCCGGCTAAAGATAGGCGACAATTCCGACTTGGCTCAGAAAGAGCCGGTGCTCGCCGGAAACCTTGCATTTGACAACAAGAACTCGATGCAAGCTATCGTGTTTGAAAACGTGCTGTTCGATACTGCCTTTAACAAACTTGCGCTTGAGCATCTGGCTTTCGACTTCAGCAATTCAGTGGGCGGTGCCGGCAATCTGTATATTGCTCAAAATAGTTGGATGCTGCGTGAACACCTGACCCTACCTATTGATGAAGGACACGAACTGGCGTTGGGTGCCAATTACGAGCGCGCTCTGACCAAGATCGATGCTGATCTGAAGAATGCCACGTGCACCCAGTTCAATCCTAATTGCGATCTGACTAGCGCATCACAGAAACAATTGGTCGACCAGTTCTATTCGCACGGATGGGATGTGTCCGCACAAGACCGCAAGCGCATCGTGCCAACGGTGACTCTCGTTACTGGGGTGCGTCACACCTATGAGGATTATCTGCGCAAGTCGTACACCGAGCCTAGGCTGGGGGTCGAGTGGGACTACACGCCGAACACCTTGATCACCGCAGGTTGGGGACGACACAACCAGATGCCCATCGGTCAGCAGGTCGCCAAGAATTTCGGCAACCCCAACTTATCCCACTTGCGCGCAGACCACAGCGTACTGGGTGTGTCGCACAAAATGGATACGATATGGTCTTGGAAGGCAGAGACCTATTACAAGAAATTCAGCGACCTGATCGTGGATGACACACAGCTCAACTACATCAATGGTGCCAGTGGCAATGCGTATGGATTGGAGTTCCTGTTGAAGAAAGACCCCAGCGAGGAGCAACTCTCGGGTTGGTTCGCATTGTCCTTATCCAAATCCACCCGCCGCAACGACATCACAGGCGAATCGTTCCGCTTCGAATTGGATCAACCCGTGAATGCGACGGTGGTGACGACCTACAAGCTGGATGAGGAATGGACGTTAGGGGCAAAATGGAATGGGCACTCAGGCACGCCATACACCCCCATCAACGGCACACTTGGAGCCTACCCAGACGGCAGACCGATTCCAAATTACGCCGCCATCAACTCTGGCACGCTCCCCTTCTACCATCGCTTGGATGTTCGCCTAGAGCGAGGGCTACAGATGGATGGCTACAAGATGGAGATGTATTTCGAGTGGAACAACTTGTATCAACGGCAGAATGTGGTGGGGTACAGCTACGACCCCACTTACACAAAACGAGATCCAGTCTATCCCTTCGTTATCCCGATCTCGTTCGGTGTGCAGGCGGAGTTCTAGTCAATAAAACGCCCCCGCACCTATGGGCACTGGGGCGTTGTGATTAGTACCGCTTAGATGGAAGTGCTGACGGACGTGAATGCAGGAAGTGAGACGACAAAAGACACTACGCCAGCAACCACCCAACGAACGAATCTTGCGACACCTTCATAAGCTTTTTTCATTTAATCACCTCTTGATTTGTTGATGCCTGTGTCCAGCTTGCTTTACCAGACGTACCCTCAGAGAGAAGTTACCCGAAATGGTTCCCGACTATTTCAGTGTGATTTACGGTGCTGCCATTTCCACACCACCATCAAGCGCCAACCCAGACGCACCAACACGTACCCCAGCAGAGCCAAGCTACTTGCCAAGATAGGAAGTCCGATAAGGATGGGTTCGCCCAGCGATAGCAACCAGTTCCACAAGGGTTCGAACCAATCATGTAGATGTAACTCTGGAAAATCGCGGACATTGGCGACATCCCCTTCGCCCAGAACCCAGGCGCCGATCTGATACGCGAAAAGATACAAAGGAACGATGGTGAACGGGTTGGTGTAGAACGTCGAAAAGAGTGCCACAGGAAGGTTGACGCGTAGCCATATCGCCAGCAAGGCGGCCGAGATCATCTGCAATGGGCCGGGCACCAGACCGCAGAACAAACCCAGTGCGACACCTCCGGCCACAGAGCGGCGATGTAGATGCCACAGATTGGGATGGTGCAACCAATGCGCAATAGGCTGTAACCAGCGTGTCTTTTGAATGCTGCCTGCGCTTGGCAGGCGACTTCGAATGAATTTTTTCATGGTGTGATTGTAGCCTTTGTATGTGTCGGTTAGGCTACATGCATGGTTTCGTTCGCCCTCTTCTTCGCCCTCGGTGTCTGGCTGCTACAGCAACAAGCTGCTTTGCCCGCTTTACCCCTGTACTGGCCGTTAGCAATATGCGTGTTGCTGCTACCCGCTAGCGCTAGAACCGCTGTTCGTTTGGCCCGTCACGCACTCATCCTCATCTGCGCCTTACTCCTAGGTTTCTCATACGCAGCATGGGTCGCCCAAGTACGCTTGTCCGACTCACTACCCTATGAATGGCAAGGGCAGAACATCACGCTCACGGGCATCGTCGCCGAGATGCCGCGCATCCACGAACGTGGTTTGCGCTTCGCCTTCGATGTGGAAAGCATACAGACCGAGGCTGCGCATGTGCCTAAGCACATCCAGCTTGCCACTTACGATGGTGATGCGGACTCCCCATTGGATATCCATGCTGGAGAACGTTGGCGCCTCACAGTGCGCTTGAAACAGCCCCACGCAACGAGCAATCCGCACGGATTCGATTTCGAGGCTTGGGCATTGGAACGCAACCTACGCGCCACGGGCTATGTGTATGCAAAAGGCGATAACCAGAAACTGGCAGATACCAGTCGATCGCCTGCCTACCTCATCGAACGCTTGCGCGAATCGGTACGCAGCCATTTCCAACAGACCTTGGGCGACGCACCTCACGCGGGCATCCTCACCGCACTCGCTATCGGCGACCAAGCCAGCATCACCCAAAGCGAATGGCAGTTGTTCACGCACACTGGCGTCAACCATCTGATGAGCATCTCTGGCTTGCATATCACCATGCTGGCCAGTTTGTTCTTCGCCCTCACCTATTGGCTATGGCGACGCAGTGTGCGATTGACCTTGCATTTCCCCGCGCGCAAAGCAGCAGCGTTGGTGGGACTGCTCGCAGCACTTTGCTACACCTTGATCTCCGGCTTCGAGATACCTGCGCAACGCACACTCTTCA
>JBAYTV010000050.1:0-8276 GCA_041675405.1 Sideroxydans sp.
CTCTTGCACGGTGCGGATGTCATAGCCGCTTTGCAACAAGTGGGTGGCGAATGAATGGCGCAAGGTGTGTGGCGTAGCAGGCTTAACTAACCCAGCATCACGCACGGCTTGCTTTACCGCGCGCTGCACTCCCTTCTCATCTAAATGATGGCGGCGCGTCTTATCTGAACGCGGATCAACCGACAGATTCTTCGACGGAAAGATATATTGCCAACCCCACTCGCGGCCCGCATTCGGGTACTTTTTATCCAGCGCAAAGGGCAAATACACCTCGCCATAACCTGCCGCTAAATCCTCATCATGCAGCGTTTTCACCTTGAGCAAATGCGCTTGCAAAGATGCCACGATAGATTCCGGCAACATCGTCACCCTATCCTTAAAACCCTTACCCTCGCGCACAATGATCTCGTGCCGCGCAAACTCCACATCTTTCACTCTCAGCCGCACCGCCTCCATCAAGCGCATCCCGCCGCCATATAACAAAGACGCGATCAACAAATGTGAGCCGCTCAAACGAGATAACACCGCCTGCACCTCCACCACCGTCAACACAACGGGGAGCTTCTTCGGCGCTTTCGCCTGCGTCACGTTATCCAGCCAAGGCAATTGGATATCCAACACCTCGCGGTAGAGAAACAAAATCGCGCTCTTGGCTTGGTTCTGTGTGGAAGCTGACACCTTGCCCGCAACCGCTAGATGCGTCAGAAAAGCCTCAACATCTTGCGCCCCTAAATCTTTGGGGTGGGTCTTGCCATGGAAGTAAATGTAACGTTTAATCCAGTCCACATAGCTTTGCTCGGTGCGAATGGCATAGTGCTTCACCCGCAACTTTTCGCGCACTTGGTCAAGCAATTTAGGAGGTTGGCTCATGTCGTATTTATCTGAAAATTTAGGGTGTGCGATAAATTCACATTCAATCAATACAAGGCACTACATGAAGCAATCCAGAATATACACCTCGAAGGTGCCTTTCACGGCAATTTTTCGGGTGTCTACTTTACGTTAGGAGAACGTAGTGAGATTAACTAATTTTGTAATCTGGCTATCATTTTCAATGTCGATGTTAGCTTCAGCAGAAGAAACACAACAAAGCCAATTCATGGGCTCTTGGTGCACAAGTGCGTGTTTCTATGGAAGCACCTCACGACCTGGTGACCTACCTTGTGATTTTGAAATTACCAAAGATGAAATTCGATGGGCACAGTGGGATGATCCAAAGCAAAAGTCCGCTCTGAAGTACAACCTAGTTGAAAAGGAAATTGGGAAAGAGGTGTTCTTAATTAATGATGGCGGTGAGAACAGTGATTGGTATGGTTATGTATCGGCACCTGGTTCAAAACATCGGCTTACTTTTTTAGTTAATCACTCGAATAGAATGGCAAGCGAAGCTGTACAGCTCAACGATCAACATTACTGTAGACCGGGAAAGGAAAGAAAAGCAAAAGGTAAAACCTTGGCTTGGTGTGGAGAGGGAGAAATGTACATTATTAAAGGCTCTTGTCCAAAGTATGAAAGTGCTAAGTAAATGGATTTGTTTGAATTACATAGAAGCGTAATTGTTGTAGCGCACCTATCTCCTAACCCTACGCTCAAGTTCGCTCCCTTTGGTCGCTGGGACGCGCCTTCGGCGCGCCCCTTAGCTGCACGTTAGCCATTACCATCACCACCACTTGGAGCGATCATGAATTTATCAAAAGCAATAATCACGCTGTGCGCAACGGCACTTTTTTCGACTCAGGCTATCGCTCAGGACAAACTGGATATTCTTCAGATTTTCGATCAGTTTCTTCTCGCCAATCACGCGGCGAGCAAATGTATCAAGCCTGATGCGGAAACTCTTGGCAAGTTTCTTGGCAATTTCCAAGTTGTCACCATACGAGCTGCTGAAGAGATTCGAAAAAGGAACAAAAATCCCATAACAAACCAGGATGTTCAGGAAATTATGAAGTCTCGAAGAGATTCACAGAATCAGCGGGTCGAAGAGATAATTCAAAGCAATGGGTGTAGCGATCCACGTATCCAAGATTTACTGAAGAGATTTCAAATACAAGCGAGTCTAAAATTCTGACCATGGCTAACCCGGCAGTCGAGAGGGACTGCGCAAAAGCGCGCAGCCCCTCACTTTTACGTTAGAGGTTTCATGCGCGCCCTCGTTGCCATCATTGCTTTGTGTCCAGTTTTTGCATACGCCGAGGTCATGGACAAAGAGCATTCGATCGTCACAATTTCGCTTTGGTGCACATTTGGCACAGTGGCGGTCGCTCTAGCCGCACGCTATCGGCCTTGGCTTTTGCTACTCGTGTTGCCAAGCGTTGGCTTCTTCTTCGCAGTCCAACTGGCGGAAATTCTGGACCCGTATGTGGGGCCAGCCATAGCAGCAGAGGCCGGTGCTCTTTATATTGGTGTTTCCTGGGTCGCTCCTGTACTGCTGCTGGTTGGTGGTGGCATTGGTTTTTTCTTTAGGTCCCGCTATGCAAAAACAAACCTCTAACATGGCGCTCAACCCCGTTCGCTTCGCTCTCTGGACGCTGCGCGATAGAGCCGCGCAGCGCCGGTTAACGTGATGGCTCAAGACATCGAAGAAGCGCTCGCCGCTCGAAGGGGCGGTGCATGACTGCGCCACACAGGCCGCGCGTGGGGCTTGCACTGGGCAGCGGTTCCGCGCGCGGCTGGGCTCACATCGGCGTCATCCGTGCGCTGGAAAAGGCGGGCATTCGTCCAGACATCGTATGCGGAACATCAGTCGGCGCATTGGTCGGTGCCGCCTATGCGATGGGTGAACTGGATCGCTTCGAGAGCTGGGTACTTGGCTTGGGGATCGGGGACGTCGTCGGGTTCCTCGATGTGAGCCTGGGCAGTGGAGTGCTCAAGGGCGATCGCCTGATGGAATTCTTCCGCCACCATGTCACGGACCGTCCGATCGAAGAACTCGGGGTGCCGTTCGCTGCGGTCGCGACATCTCTGCGCACGGGGGCGGAAGTCTGGTTGCGCCGCGGCTCGACCTTGGACGCCGTGCGCGCCTCGATCTCCCTGCCAGGATTATTCGCCCCAGTGCGATTGGAAGGTTCGTTGCTGGTTGACGGCGGTCTGGTCAACCCTGTACCGGTGTCCCTGGCGCACGCGATGGGCGCAGATATCGTGATCGCAGTCGATCTCGGGTCCGACGTCCTGGGCCGCCGCTTTCGCGCCCCTGCGGGAGCGGAAGCACCGGCCGGCGCCGCTCCCGGATGGATGCGCAAGCTGCAGGAAAACCTCAGCGCGCTCGCGCCCGGGAAGTCGCCTGACGAGCCCGCAATGCCCTCGGTGCTCGACGTCCTGACCACTTGCATGGACATCGTACAGGTGAGAATTGCCCGCAGCCGCATGGCTGGCGAGCCGCCGGAGGTGGTTGTCGCCCCCCGGTTGGCCCACCTTCGCCTGCTCGATTTCCACCGTGCAGAGGAAGCGATTGAGGAAGGTCATCGCGCGGTGGAACGAGTCGCTCACAATCTTGCTGTGCTCAACGATTTTGCGTCGTGACCTCGACGATGCCGAACTCAGACATTAGACCCCACCGAAGATCACTTCGAAGACCGTTTGACAGTCCAATTTATTGTAGCTACAGTAAAGGTATGAAAACCGAGTTCGATTCCGCCAAAGACGCAGCTAATCAAGCTAAGCACAGTGTGTCTCTGTCTATGGCAAGCGACCTCGACTGGGAAGCCGCGTTGGTGTGGATTGATGAACGGTTCGAGTATGGCGAGATGAGAATGATTGCTCTCGCACCTAAGACCGAAGTTCTGTACTACGTGGCATTTGTAAACCGAGGCAAAGTGCGAAGGATCATCAGCCTGCGCCGCGCCAATCGTCGCGAGGTGAAATACTATGTCGAAAATCTCTAAGCGCCCAACTATTCAGATGCCCACTGCGGAAGAGGACAAGGCCATCACCGCAGCAGCTAAAAGTGACCCTGATGCGCTGCCACTCACGCCCAAACAATTGAAAGCCATGGTGCCGATCCGAGCCTTGCGCGGCCGCCCGAAGTCTGAAAATAAGAAGCTACTTGTCTCGGTACGTTATAGCCCCGAGGTTGTTGCCTTCTTCAAGTCAACCGGTGAAGGTTGGCAAGCACGAATGGATGGTGTGCTTCGTAATTACGTGACACGTCATTCACGTAATGTGACTTAACCCTGCGCTCAAGTTAGCTCCCAGCAGTAGGCGGTGGCGCATCAATTTATTCGATTCAACCTTGGATCGAACGCATCACGCACCGCATCCGCGAACAAGTTCGCCGCCAACACCAGCACCAGCATGAAACTGAAGGCTGCGGCCAGCGCCCACCACACCATCGGTTCGCGTCCCATCTCCAAGCGTGCGCCATTGATCATGGTGCCGAACGAGATCATCGAAGGATCGACACCCACGCCCACGTAGGACAACACTGCTTCGGCCAATACCAATCCGGAAAAATCCATCACCAGCGCGATGAGGATGATGTGCATGACGTTGGGCATGATGTGGCGCGTGAGGATGCGCATGGAAGACACGCCGAAGGATTGCGCCGCTTGTATGTATTCCATCTCGCGCAGCTTCAGCGTCTCGCCGCGCAACAATCGGCATAGCCCCGTCCAACTCGTCATGCCGAGGATGAGGCACAGGAACACCAACCTCAGGTCGGCGCGCGAGGCCGAAGTGGTGAACCATTCTGGGTGCGTATCGATGGTGACCTGCATCATCAACACGGCTGCCGCGATGAGCAGCACACTGGGGATGGAACTCAACACGGTGTAGATGTACTGGATGACATCATCCACCCAGCCACGGAAGTAACCCGCCGCGACCCCTAGGAACAAAGCCAATGGCAAGGTCACCAGCGTCGTCACCGTGCCGATGATGAGACCGGTACGTATGCTTTTCAGCGCGAGGTACAACACATCCGCCCCGACCTTGTCCGTACCCAACACATGATAGGCAGTGGACAGATTGGCGATAGCGCCGACAAAGATACTGATGAAGAGAAGTGTAATGACAATTGCACGATGCTTTTTCAGTACCGTCATTCCCGCGAAAGCGGGAATCCAGCAATTCAAAAATGCATTTTTATTTACACCACCGGATTCCCGCCTACGCGGGAATGACGAGATACTCAAGAGCAGCACTCCACCCGCGAGCAAGCCCATCAAAGCACCTGCAAACGCGCGCTTTGCGATATCGCCGTCACGCGCCGCCTCACCCGCCAGATGTGCCCCGCCGAAGCGCAACCTCGGATACTCACGCACGATGTTGCCCTGAGCATCCGTCATGCTCTCTTTGGCATACAGCGTCAGTGCGAATGGCGCGGAATAGGTCTTCTCAGTATGCGCGCGCAATGGCTCGACCACCTTGTCGAACACACTCAACACCTCGGGCGAATACACCTTCTCACCGTTGTTGGATTGCGGCAGTGCGACACGGAAATGCAGCGTATCGAGCAAGCCCACCAACAAGAATAGTGACAACACCAAGAGCGACACCATCGCCATGCTGCTCTGCGCCACGCGCCGCCACGGCAACAACAGATGTTCGCGTTTGCGCACATACACCGTGGCGATGATGCACGCCGCGATGAGCAGGAACACCAAGGCATCACTCCAGAGGATGACGGGAATGAAGTTCATAAAACACTCCGCTCCGTCATTCCCGCGCAGGCGGGAATCCAGCAAGATAAACATCTCGCGTAGCGAACAAAGCGATTGCTTCGCTTCGCGAAAATTATTTCATCAACCGGATTCCCGCTTTCGCGGGAATGACGGATTTCTGAAGGTGTATTCATTGCAACCTCACTCTAGGATCGACGACTGTGTAGGACACATCGGTCAGTATCAGCCCCACGATGTACAGCACCGATCCCAAGAAAACCATCGCACGCACCACGCTGAAGTCTTGCGCGTTGATGGCATCGATGGTGTAGCTACCCAAACCGGGGATGCCAAAGAAAGATTCGGTGAGCAGACTGCCCATGAACAGCAATGGGATGACCACCACCACGCCGGTCAGGATGGGAATCATCGCGTTCTTCAACACATGGTTGAACAACACGCGCAACTCGGACAGCCCTTTGGCGCGCGCCGTGCGCACATAGTCCTTGCCTACCTCTTCGAGGAAGATGGTGCGATACCAGCGACTGCTGGAACCGATGCCGCCGATGATGCCAACAAGGATGGGCAACACCACGAATTTGAAACTATCTGCGCCCCCCGCATAGCCTGAGATAGGCACCAGATGCCACAACTTGCTGATGAGGAACTGCCCGCCGATGATGTAGAACAAGCCGGAGATAGACATCAGCACCACACACAAAGCCACGCCTACGATGTCGAGCGCAGTCGCACGGAACAAGGTCATCAGCAAGGCGAAACTCACATACACCAAGAGGCCAACGAGGAAGGTCGGCAGCGCGATGGCAAGACTTGGCCCCATGCGGGTAGCGATCTCACGACCGATGCTGCGCCCGTCATCCGAATAACCGAAATCGAACACGAACATGCTGGCAGACTTCTGCCAGAAGATAGTGTCAGTGAGCGTGTTTGTGCCTGTCGCTGTGCTGTTGATGAGCAGCGGCTTGTCGTAACCGCGCTGCTGCTTCCACTTCTCGATGGCTTCCGGTGTCACCCGCTTCACCCCCAGCTGCATGCGCGCCATATCGTCGGGCGTGTTCACCACGAAGAACAGCGCGAAAGTGAGCAGATTCACCCCGATGAGAATAGGAATGGCGTAGAGGATGCGGCGGATGAGATAGGCGATCATGAGCGCGCGTATTGTACGGTGAAACAGCACGTTGCCCAATTCGGAAACACACTGGATTTAGGTTTCAGCGCCGTGTTCAAAGGTATAGAAAGATATATAGGCCGAATGGCATATTGACGGAGGGGTGAGATGCTGAAAGACTTCGGTCGCGGTCAGGGATTCAGCGGGATGTGACAGTGGTCTGCTCTTGAATATTGAGATTTTGAAATTGGAAAGATAATGAGTACAGGAAATAATTCGGGGCTGACACCTTTACTTGTTCTCGAAGGTGCCTTTCAAGCGGGACGCGCTGCGCGCCCCTTAATTTTACGTTGAAGTACCGACCACAGCAGCAGATGTCCTACTCCGCGAATAGTTCATGATCCTTCATACGAATCTTTGCAAGCTTTGACACACTGATCGAGAGAACGGCTAGCCATGTGCACCGGACGGACTTGACACCCTTTCTGGCCGCGGTAGAGTGCCACCCCATGCGTGCCACCCCCTTTCACTACCCGGCCCCTCGTTGCGCGTCGGCCGGTCCATTCTTTGCATCCATGCTGGAGTTTTCATGATCACTCGAACCATCGATTTCGCGCCGGCCGCAGTGCCAGTGTCCGACCCCGATCCCATCGTCGGCGGCCGGGTCGAGCTGCAACTCTTGACCACCCTGAAGTGCAACCTGAAATGCACCTACTGCTCGCTCGGCGTGGGGGATGTGCTGGGCTCGCAGACCGAGCTGGAATATGACATCGACCAGCTCGCCGCCTTCGTCGACAAACACCTCAGGGACAAGGAGGTCTATGTGACCTTTTACGGCGGAGAGCCAACGCTCAACCGCCCGATGATGGAGATGGTGATGCGCCGATTCCCGGAGTTCCGCTTCCAGTTGCAGACCAACGGCACGTTGCTCGACGACCTGCCCGACTGGGTGCTGGCGAAGCTGTCCAACGTGCTGGTGTCGATCGACGGCGGCGAGGCGATCACCGACGGCTACCGCGGGCGCGGCATCTGGCGCCAGGTAATCAGCAACCTCGACAAGGTGCACCGCAAGGTCGGCGGCACGATCACCGCACGCGTGACCTGGGGCAACCCGGACACCACCTTCGAGGAGCTCGACGAGCTGGCCTCGGCGCTGGAGGCGATCGACTATCTCTACTGGCAGTTCGTCGCCGACGAGATGTACGCCGGCGATTCGGTGGAAAAGCGCAAGGCGGTGCTGGTGAAGCTGATCGACAAGTTCTTCGCCTCGACCGACGCGCTCTATCCGCTCATTCCCATCATGGGCATGGTGCGCAACAAACTTCTGCCCAACCGCGCGCAGGAGCTTTACGCCGGGCTGACCCAGTGCCGCGTGTCGACCCACCTGATCAACGTCATGCCCAACGGCGAGATCTATCCCTGCCCGGACATGATGTACGCCCACCACATGAAGATGGGCGAAATCCAGGGCAACTGGCTGAAAAAGAGCCCGTTGCAGCCGACCCCCGAGATGCCGTGCGAGAGCTGCGAGGCCCTCCCCTGGTGCCGGC
>JBAYTV010000051.1:0-8273 GCA_041675405.1 Sideroxydans sp.
CACTGGCACGGTGAAGATCATCGATTTTGGATCGACCAGAGTGGCCGGTATTATGGAAATTACAACACCCATCGAACGCACCGATCTGCTGGGTACGGCGCAATATACAGCACCGGAATATTTCCTGGGCGAAAGTGGTACACCGCGTTCGGATATGTTTTCTCTGGGTGTTATTACCTATCAAATGTTGACCGGAAAATTACCCTATGGAACGCAAGTGGCAAAATCCAGAACAAAAGCCGCGCAAAATAAATTGAATTATCATTCTGTCCTTCATGATGAGCGCGAGCTCCCTGCCTGGATTGATGAGGCACTCAGGAAGGTAGTACACCCAAATCCATACAAGCGTTATGAAGAACTATCCGAATTTATATACGACCTGCGTCATCCGAATAAAGCATTTCTAAATAAAACTCGTCCACCACTAATGGAAAGCAACCCAGTGCTTTTCTGGAAGAGCGTCTCTTTTATTCTGACAGTTATCATTGCAATGTTATTGATCAGATGAAACTCGTTTTTTGGCAGGCGCACATTGAGCCAAGGCGTGTTGGCGGCTAGACGTGCTTCCCTCAATACGTCAAACAGACCGTCACGGCCTAGTTTGATCCCACGGTCTGCGAATGAACTTCTCAATAGGTAATGCAGTTTGCGTGTGCCACTCCTTGGCTGCTGCAACCGCCTTTGCCGAACGAGTCCCACCACGGCTTCGTCTGCTCAAGTTGGTGTTGCGCACTGCTTAGTTGTTTGTAATACGTTTGTCGACAGATGCCGTAACGGCGGCAGGCCGCCGGGATGCTCAAGCTTTCGACTTGATCTTGCTTGATGACCTGCCCAAAGGTTTTTTTGGGATTCTGACCCCATATTTGTTCTTGATCACATCGAGCATGGCTTCGAACAAGCGCGCCTTCTCATTGCCAAACTTCTGGTGCCTTGATGCGCTGATCTGGCGTCTGCGGTAACGTTGGATCACTCATCTGGCTATCCTTGTGATGGAGGCTGGAATGATTATGCCAGTCTAACCGCCCATGCTTGCGCAACCAGATCAAGACGGTCGACCGACCCTGTCTCCATTTGACACCCCTTTCGTCATTGCAAAAAATGTCAACTTATTTCAGGACGGGTCAGTACTTAAAAAAAGGGCACCTTGCGGTGCCCTTTGAAAAGGAGCCGGGGAGGCTCCAGGGAGGATAACCAATCACTTGGCAGCTTGCTGCCTTAGTGAGATGGCTAGTAGTTTCACCAGAGGGTCACAGGTTGTAAGCACGCTCGCCGTGGGCTGTGGTATCCAGACCTTCGCGCTCGTCTTCTTCCTTCACACGCAGACCGATGGTCAGGTCAACGATCTTGTAGCAGATATAGGCAACCACACCGGACCAGATGATCGTGGTCAGCACAGCCTGTGCTTGGATCCATACTTGTGCGCTGATGCTGGTATCGACGATGGTGTTGTTCACGTAGTCGACGATGCCTGTACCGCCCATGCTCCAAGTGTTGAACACACCGGTGAGCAACGCACCCAAGATACCGCCCACGCCGTGGATGCCGAACACGTCCAGAGAATCGTCCGCACCCAACAGTTTCTTCAGGCCAGTCACACCCCAGAAGCAAGTCACGCCAGCCAGTGCGCCGATGATCAGGCCGCCGCCGATGCCGACCCAACCGCAAGCCGGTGTGATCGCTACCAGACCCGCTACTGCACCGGATGCTGCACCCAACAAGCTAGGCTTGCCCTTCAACATCCATTCCGCGCCCAACCAAGTCACTACAGCAGCAGCCGTTGCGATCAAAGTGTTAGCGAATGCCAAGGTAGCTGTACCGCCCGCTTCCAGCGCAGAACCCGCGTTGAAACCGAACCAGCCCACCCACAACAATGCAGCGCCGATCATAGTCATCACGAGGTTGTGGGGAGCCATGGGTTCTTTGCCGTAACCGATACGCTTGCCGATCATGAACGCACCGACCAGACCTGCGATAGCGGCGTTGATGTGTACGACCGTACCACCCGCGAAGTCCAGCGCACCTTTTTGGAACAACCAGCCTGCAGTCGCAGTGGCAGCTTCAGCGGCGGCAGCGTCGGTGTAAGCATCAGGACCCGCCCAGAACCAAACCATGTGTGCGATCGGCAAGTAGGCGAAAGTGAACCACAGTGCCGAGAACAACATCACGGAAGCGAACTTCATACGCTCAGCGAAAGCACCGACGACCAGTGCAACGGTGATCGCGGCGAAAGTGGCTTGGAACGCGACGAATGCGAACTCAGGGATATAGACGCCCTTGCTGAAGGTGGCAGCATTAGCGACCGCACCCGTAGTTGGGTCGAAGATACCTTTCAGCAACACTCTGTCGAATCCGCCGATGAACGCGTTGCCAGTAGTGAAGGCCAACGAGTAACCGTAGATCGCCCACAGCACAGTGATCAGCGCGAAGATGCTGAACACTTGCATCAAGACTGACAGCATGTTCTTGCTACGTACCAGACCTCCGTAGAACAGGGCCAAGCCAGGGATGGACATCAAGATCACCAACAGCGTGGCGGTCAACATCCAAGCAGTATCGCCCTTGTTAGGGACGGGGGCAGGTGCAGCAGCAGGTGCTTCAACTGCGGGTGCCGTTTCAGCAGCAGCTACTATCGTAGTCGCTGCGGCAGGCGCCGCATCTTCTGCGAAAGCAGGCGCCGCGAGGCCGCACAACATGGCCAGCAGCATGAATGAGGCTAATATATTTTTGGCTACGTCGTAACCCCAGCTTACGCTGGCGTTAGCCTTCGCCGAAACTACACTGTGTTCCGTTTTCATCATGTTCTCCTTAAAGAGCCTCAGGACCGACTTCGCCGGTACGGATGCGGATGACCTGTTCCAGGTCTTGCACGAAGATCTTGCCGTCGCCGATCTTGCCGGTCATCGCGGCTTTCTCGATGGCTTCTATCACGCGGTCCAACTGGTCTGCCTTGATCGCTGCTTCCAATTTGATCTTAGGCAAGAAGTCCACCACATATTCCGCACCGCGATACAACTCGGTGTGTCCCTTTTGGCGACCGAAACCTTTTACCTCGGTGACGGTGATGCCTTGCACATCCATCGCGGACAGTGCTTCACGCACTTCGTCCAGCTTGAATGGCTTGATGATTGCGGTGACCATTTTCATCTTCACTCTCCTTAAGATTCTTGGTTAGCTTTCACCCTGCGGGTGAGAAGCCGGGGGCGGCGAACCGCCCCGGTTGAATTACATTGCGCGGCTAAGTGACAACACGACAGTGCCTTTACCCAACTTCTTCGCCTCCGGGGTGATCGTGGTGTAGAAGGAGCTTGCGTTGGTGCCGCTTAACGCCAAGCCTGCTACATAACCGCTGAAGTCCTTGGTGACGCTCAACTTGTAATCGGAGTAAGTTGGGTCAGCACCACCGGCTTTGGCAGCGTCAGCCGTTGCGCCTGTGTAAGTCTGTAAGCCAGCATGTCCGCCGACGGTGATACCAGTGTCAGCGATCACGTAGCTGGCGTTCAGTTCTGCATAGGTAGAACCTTGCGCTTTGGATACGCCGAACAGATCGCCCAAGGAGTAAGACAATTTTGCAGTCACGATGGAGTAGCTCAGCGCACCGTAGATCTCATTGGTGTCTGGCTTGATGACCGCCGCAGCGTATGAACCTGGGTAGTTGTAACGCAAGAATCCAACGTCATAACCGATGTCAGCCGCAGTACCTTTGTAACCTGCGTATGTATCCAACTCCAAACCTGCGCTGTTAGCCAAGCCGGCATCGCTTACCCAGCTGATGCTGGAACCCCAAACGCCGGCATATAGACCGCTAGCGTGAGACAGGTCGAAGCCGCCTTGCAGTGCTGGCAGCGCGCCAGATTGAGAGATGCCGCGATACAAGTAGTCGCTCACCAAGCTCACGTTGGAGCTAACAGTCAAATCATCTGCCAAAGCGGGCAGAGAGAAAGCAGAAGCCAGAGCAACAACCAACAGTTTTTTCTTCAACATGATATTTCCTTTCAGTAGTTAAAAAATCTGGGTTACTTCGTTTGCCCCCTCTCCCAACGGGGGGTGGTTGGGGCGGGGGAAACGGGCAAGCCCGTTAGGTTTCAAAGCGGGATAAAGTATCCACGCATTCCTATCAGCACCAACCGTGCCAGAGGGTGAAAAATCCTTTATCTGCAGGCTTTGAAGAGCGATGAGGCAAAATCGCACAAGAACAGAATGCACCAAGGCCTAGCGCGAAGTTGCGGTGATGCACCGCGATGGTGCAAATGGATTTGGTACACTCGCCCCACTTAAATCTTAATAAGGGATCTCCCATGTTGAACGCAAAATTCTTTGATGACATGTCCTCCAAACTCAACGATGCGGTGGCCAACAGCCCTGCGAAGGACTTCGAGAAGAACGCCCGTGCCCTGATGGCACAAGGCTTTGCCAAGCTCGATCTGGTCTCGCGCGAGGAATACGAAGTGTTGGAACAGCGACTGGCCAAGTTGGAAGCGCGCCTTGCTGCACTAGAGGCCAAGTGATCCGTCATGGGGTTGGCAGTCCTCTATAGTCGCGGACTAGCGGGCATGGATGCCGCGCTGGTCACCGTCGAAGTACACCTTGCCAACGGTCTTCCCCAATTCACCATCGTCGGTCTGCCTGAGGCCGAGGTCAAAGAGAGCAAAGACCGTGTGCGTGCCGCTCTGCAGAACTGCCAGTTCGAATTTCCCGCCAAGCGTATCACCGTCAATCTCGCACCCGCGGATCTACCCAAAGAGAGTGGACGCTTCGATCTGCCCATCGCACTGGGTATCCTCGCCGCATCAGGCCAGATACCTGCCGACAAGCTTGCAGAATATGAATGTGCTGGTGAGTTGGCACTGACTGGCGAATTACGTGCGATACGTGGTGCGCTGGCGATGACCTACCGTGCGGCGGACAGCGGCCGCGCATTCATCCTGCCTGAAGTGAATGCAGACGAAGCCGCGTTGGTCGAGGACGCGGTCGTCTATCCCGCGCGATCATTGTTGCAAGTCGCGGCGCATCTTGCAGGACGCGATGCACTCACGCGCCATATCCCCGAGGTGAAAGCAGCAGTGCCGCACTATGCCGACATGCGCGAGGTGAAAGGCCAAGCACAATCCAAACGTGCACTAGAGATCGCAGCGGCAGGCGGCCATTCTGTTCTGATGAGCGGTCCACCGGGAACGGGCAAGAGCATGTTGGCCGCGCGCTTCCCCGGCATCCTGCCGCAGATGACGCAGGAAGAAGCGCTCGAATCCGCCGCCATGCAATCGCTGGGCGGCATGTTCGACGTGGCTAACTGGAAGCGCCGGCCCTATCGTGCGCCACATCACACAGCTTCTGCGGTCGCGTTGGTGGGCGGTGGCAGCAACCCGCGTCCGGGCGAGATATCGGTCGCCATGCATGGCGTGTTGTTCCTGGATGAATTGCCTGAGTTCGATAGAGGTGTGCTGGAAGTGTTGCGCGAACCGCTGGAGAGTGGGCGTATCACTATCTCACGTGCCGCGCGCCGTGCCGATTTCAAAGCGCAGTTCCAGCTCGTGGCCGCGATGAACCCGTGTCCCTGCGGCTACCTCGGCCACTTCAACGGCAAGTGCCGCTGCACACCCGACCAAGTGGCACGTTATCGCGGCAAGATATCCGGCCCCTTATTGGATCGCATCGACATCCAGATCGAAGTGCCCGCCGTGCCGCAGGAAGATTTGCTCAAACAATCCGATGGCGAGTCGAGTGCCGATATCCAAGCGCGTGTCGAAGCGGCGCGCCAACGCCAACTTGCAAGGCAGAACAAAACCAACGCACAACTCTCAGTGACCGAGATCGACACCTATTGCGCACCCGATGCGCAGGGAGAGGCGCTATTGCGCCAAGCCATCACACGCTTGAACCTATCGGCACGCGCCTATCATCGCGTGCTCAAAGTGGCGCGCACCATCGCGGACTTGGCGGATAGCAAAGACATCCTGACTGCGCATATCGCCGAGGCGGTACAATACCGGCGCATGGATAAATAGCGCCGAGAGCAATCTTCAGGGTTACGGCAAGAAATAACGGTGCGAAGGTCGGGCTGAGGAGGGTAGTTGGATATTCTGCAACAATCCGAGGAACAAAAGGAAATAGCTTACACCCAGGCTAGCGACGCCCTGAACAAATGGTGGTTGCCGATTCCCAATGTATTGAAGAAAGATTTCCTTCAATATCAGTACCGGCAGAATGCTAATTTTCTGGTGGGCATCAATATCTTTGCTCACACATTCTTCTTCCTGTACACCTTTGCCAACTATTTAATCGTGCCGGACATCTTCTGGCTGGATCTGCCGATTCGGGCTTTTTTGTTGGTGACACTTCTGCCGTTGTTCCTGTTGCTGATCAGAAAGGTACATAACATCTCCTTCATTGAATTGCTGCTCCCGCTATCAGCGCTAATCGGGAGTCTCGCCTGGTTCAACCTGCTGATGCTCAGCCATAGCGAGTATGTTCAATCCTATCTGTACGCCTCTGTCGTTTTCATCGTGGCGCTGAACATCGGCATTCGCGCCAACTTCATATCCGGTGTCCTGTCTTCATTGTTAATCTCGGCAGTTACACTGCATTACGTTAACATCCTGAATCACTCCGACAACATGGCGTTGTTCCTGTTTTGTCTGGTGTATGGGCCGGTGCTGTCGTTCGGACTGTTCATCAGTTGGCACAACACCTATACCGGAAGGCGTTTGTTCCTGTATGCGTTCATCGACGAGATGAACAAAGCCGATCTGCAGGAAGCTAATCGCCATCTCCTGATGCAATCTCATACCGATAGCCTGACTGGGCTGCCCAACCGTGCTTTGTTCGAAGACCGTGCCAAGCAGACGATAGCCAAAGCGATACGCGACAAATCAAAACTGGCACTGATGATCGTCGACCTCGACAGATTCAAACCGGTCAATGATACCTATGGGCATGCCACAGGTGATGAAGTTCTCAAAGAGGTGGCACGCCGTATGGCAAGCAGTGTGCGCGAGTCGGACACGGTGGCGCGGCTGGGGGGTGATGAGTTTGTCGTATTGCTGCCGATAATCGATACCGCTGATGACGCTTGGGTTGTGGCAGTGAAGATCCGAGAAAAGATCGAACGTCCGCTCAAGATTGGTGAAAACTGGATGGGTATCAGTTCGAGTATCGGGGTCGCGATATTCCCGGATCAAGGAAATACCGCAGAAGAGTTGTTCAGAAATGCTGACACGTCCTTATATCGTGCCAAGGAATTAGGTCGTAACCGTGTCGAGATGGCGCGCGATTCTCACCAACCAAATTGAAACGACTCAACTCTTTTTGAGTACCTCTGAAACATATGCCGCATCCTCGTGCAGGATGTGATTGAACAACCAAGCCACCATCAGATTATTTAGTTCGATCGTAGCGATCTCATGCTCTTCGAAACGTTCGCGGATCTCCCGCACTTGCTGGATGAACTGGTCGTGGAAGACCCTGTGTGCATCCAGCGCGGCGTAGTTCACATCCTCCAGTATCGTCTCCTCAAAGGCGAAATGAGTGAGGGTGTAGTCGGCCAACTCATAGATGACATTCCCCCCCTCTTCCTTGGAAGACACATTCTTTGTGATTCATAAAGACGATTGATGTGATCGACGATGTGCCTATACTGCCGGCCAATCACCTGGCTCCCAGTATTGAGATTATCTGACCAGATGAGCTGTTTCATGTCGCCACCCCCTAGTTATTGTGTGGTGATTCAGCCTACTTTGGGCAGATGTGCCAACGACGCCTTGATGGCTTCTTCCGGATAATCGAAGTCTTCCAATTTCCCGGAGAAATATCTGTCGTAAGAAGCCATATCGAAGTGGCCGTGACCGGATAGATTGAAGAACAATGTCTTCTTCTCACCCGTGGCCTTGCAACGTAAAGCTTCGTCGATACAGGCGCGGATGGCATGGTTGGATTCCGGCGCAGGGATGATGCCCTCGGCCTTGGCGAACATCACACCCGCTTCGAACGTCGCCAACTGCGGCACGGCAACGGCTTCGATGAGTTTCTCGTGGTAGAGCTGCGACACCAGCGGAGAGTCCCCGTGATAGCGCAAGCCGCCAGCGTGGATGCCGGGAGGCATGAAGTCGTGACCCAGTGTGTACATCTTCATGATGGGGGTGAAGCCTGCGGTGTCGCCGTAGTCATAGGCATACACACCCTTGGTCAGTGTCGGGCAGGAAGTCGGCTCGACCGCGACCAGGCGCACATTCTTGCCAGCGGCTTTGTCAGCCAGGAAGGGGAACGCTACGCCGCCGAAG
>JBAYTV010000052.1:0-8243 GCA_041675405.1 Sideroxydans sp.
CTGGGCGGCATGATGCGTTACGGCATCCCCGGTTTCCGTACACCGCGAGAAGTGCTGGATGCCGAGATCCAGCGCATCATCGATCTGGGTGTGAAGACACGCATGAACTGCCGTATCGGTACTGACATCTCGCTGGAACAGATCCGCAAGGACTTCGATGCGGTGTTCCTCGGTATGGGCGCACAGGCGGGTCGTGCACTGCCGCTGGCTGATAGTGCAGCACCAAACGTGGTTACAGCGACGGCTTTCCTGAAAGCTTTCAACGACGGTCGTTTGCAACATGTTGGCAAGCGTGTCGTGGTCGTGGGCGGCGGCGATACGTCTATTGACGTTGCGACCGTTGCACGTCGCTTGGGTCACTTGGAGAGTTCTACGCCGACTGATTTCGAACAAGCCATCGCGGGTCAGATGGCACATGATGTGGCTGAAGTTTCTGTGAAGCAGGGCGCTAACGTTACGCTGACTTCGATCTTCAATATCGACAAGATGCAAGCGAACAAGCACGAGATCGAGCAGGCTTTGGCGGAAGGCATTGCGATTCGCGGTAGCTTGGCTCCCGTGTCTATCGTGCGCGGTGCGGACGGACGCGCAACAGCACTGCGCGTGATCCAGTGCGAGGCAAAGTTCGTCGGTGGCAAGTTGGAGATCAAGAACATCGAAGGTACGGAACAGGACATTCCTGCCGATCTGATCGTGTCAGCGATCGGCCAAGCGGTCGATTTCACCGGATTGGAAGAGTTCAACAATGGCAAGGGTGCAGTCAGCACCGACAAGAACTATCTGGTCGCGGGGCAAAAAGGCGTGTTTGCGGGTGGCGACATCATTCGTCCACATTTGCTGACCACTGCGATCGGTCATGGTTCTATCGCAGCCGATGGGATCGATAATTTCTTGAATGGCATGGACTTGGAAAAACGTCCAAAGATCGACGCACATCAATTCGATCTGATGCGCAAAATGATGGAAAAAGGTCTGGAAGTTAAGAATACGCATGAGCCATTGCGCGGTACGGACACATCCAATGTGGCCATCCACAACTTTGATGACCGTTCGGATCGTTATGTCATTCCGCACGAAAAACTATTCATGGGGCATTTCTCTATCGTGGCGCGCAACAAGCGCAATGTCATCACTTTGAATGAACAAGAGGCTCTGGGTAACTTTGATGATCGTTTGGGTGTGTTGCTGCAGGAACAAGCAGTGGCCGAGGCCAAGCGTTGTATGAGTTGCGGTATGTGCTTTGAGTGTGACAACTGTGTGATGTATTGCCCACAAACAGCGGTGTTCCGTGTACCCAAGGCCAAAGCGACACTCGGTCGTTATGTGGACACCGATTACAACAAGTGTATCGGCTGCCATATCTGTGCGGATGTATGTCCTACTGGCTACATTCAAATGGGCTTGGGTGAGTGATGAAGCGCCTCGTATTTCTGCTCTTGTGTCTCTGTGTTCCCGCGGCATGGGCGGCGGAGTCGAGTCTGCCTAAGATCGACATCGGCAAGGGCGGCGAGTGCGTGAAAGATGTGCAGTGGATGCGCAAGAATCACATGCACCTGCTGGTACACCAGCGTGATGAAACAGTGCTTAAGGGTGTACGTGAAGTAAAGTATAGTCTTAAGAACTGTATCGAATGCCACGCCAGCATCAAAGACGACAGCGTCATCGCGCGCGAAGACAGCTTTTGCGTGGCCTGCCACAAATACGAAGCGGTAAAACTGGATTGTTTTGAATGTCATTCGGGTGTGCGCAAGAGTGCATGGCTGAAGAGGAATGCCAAATGAGCGACATCAATCTTCAGCGCAGGAACTTCTTGAAGACAGCAGCAGGTGCGGCGATGGTCACCGTGGCACCGGGAATGTTGTTGTTCGATGTCGCCCATGGCAATCCTCAATCAGTCGGCAAGGTGCGCTGGGGAATGCTCATCGACACCGCTGCTTGTGTGCCGGGTTGCAATGACTGCGTGACAGCGTGCAATAAAGAGAACGGCTTATCAGGCGCCACTACTGCAACTGATCCTCAATGGATACGCAAGATCGAGATCAAGGACATCAGTAGCGGGCGCGAAGTGTCGCTGCCGATGATGTGCCAGCACTGTGAGCATCCGCCGTGTGTCGATGTATGTCCTACAGGAGCGTCATTCAAGCGAGCGGATGGCATCGTTCTGGTGGATAAACACCGTTGTATCGGATGTCGCTACTGCATGATGGCGTGTCCCTACAAGGCGCGTTCCTTCGTGCATGAACCTTTGCAAGACCAGAATCCGGACGTCCCGCGTGGCAAGGGGACGGTTGAGAGTTGCACCCTATGTGTCCATCGCATCGATCAAGGTGGACAACCGGCGTGTGCCGAAGCGTGCGCCAATAAAGTGATCCTGTTCGGTGATCTGAATGATCCGGAGAGCGCGATTGCGAAGAAGGTGAAATCGGTTGTCTCTACGCAAATACGTGCCGACTTGAGATTGAATCCAGGTGTGCGTTACCAAGGGTTATGAACATGGCCAGCTATTCCATACCTCAGTTAAGAAGCCATCTCTATTATGTGCTCATGGCAGTGGCTGCTTCCATCGTGCTCGCCGCCATGTTTTCCGTGCATTCGATGGAGGAACATGGCCACATCATCACCGGCATGAACAACCAAGTCGTGTGGGGTATGCCGCACGTGTTCGCCATTTTCCTGATCGTTGCGGCATCTGGTGTGCTCAATGTCTCATCCATTGGCTCGGTGTTCAACAAACCAGCCTATAAGGTGCGCGCACCACTGGCAGGTTTGCTGTCCATCGCCATGCTGGCGGGCGGATTGACCGTGTTGATGTTGGATCTGGGCAGGCCAGATCGCATCATCGTAGCCGCCACCAACTTTAATCCGACTTCAGTGTTCGCATGGAACATCGTGCTTTACTCGGGCATGTTCGCGGCGGTTGCCGTATATCTGTGGACACTGATGGAGCAACGCATGAATTCGTGGTCCAAGCCGGCCGGATTTGCCGTGTTCATTTGGCGTTTCGTATTGACCACGGGTACGGGTGTCATTTTTTCCTTCCTGGTCGCGCGCCAAGCTTACGGTTCGGCGATCCTGCCACCGATGTTCATCGTGATCTCCTTCGCTTGGGGATTGGCCGTGTTCCATGTCGTGCAAGCGGCTATCTATGAATGGAACGGCAAGCTCTTGGATGAATATGTGCAGAAACGCATGCGCAACCTGATGGGGGTGTTCGTGATCGCTTCGCTCTATTTTGTGGCGACTTATCATCTGACCAACATATATTTTGCGCGCCAGACCGAGTTCGAGCGCTTCATTCTGGTGGAAGGTGGCATCTATCCGCAGTTGTTCTGGATCGGTTACGTTCTGCTAGGGAATGTGCTGCCATTGCTGCTCATCTATCTACCCGCACTCGACAGATTCAAGCGCATCCCCGTCGCATCATTGCTCATCATCATTGGGGGATTTTGCTTGCTTTATGTGTTCATCATCGGTGGACAGGCTTTCCCCTTGGACATCTTCCCGGGCTATTCCGTAAGCAGTAGTTTTGCAGATGGCGAGATTGGCACTTATCATCCCTCCCTGCCGGAAATATTGTTAGGTTTGGGCGGCGTCGGTGTGGCCTTCCTGATCTCCGCCATCGGTATCCGCGTGTTGGATTTCGTGCCGCACGAGATACCCAAAAAATAGCGCACTTTCGTCGTTGATGATCACCCTTGAGTGAGGTTGCAAATATGAGCAACCGCTTTCTAGTCTCCGCAGCTCACAAATCCTCTGGCAAGACCATGGTCAGCATCGGTCTGTGCGCTGCTCTGGCAGCGCGCGGCCATTCTGTGCAACCGTTCAAAAAAGGCCCCGATTACATCGATCCCATGTGGTTGTCGCAAGCCGCCGGACACGCCTGCCGCAATCTTGATCTGTACCTGATGGAGCGCGACGATATCGTCGCCACCTTTGCCCGCCATAGCTTGGAAGTGAATCTGGTCGAAGGCAACAAGGGCTTGTACGACGGCCTCGCACTGGACGGCAGCAACAGTAATGCTGCTTTGGCCAAGATGCTCGATCTGCCCGTGATGCTGGTGATCGATGCGCGCGGTATGACGCGCGGCATCGCGCCGCTGATCCTCGGTTATCAGGCATTCGACCGCGACATCAATATCGCCGGTGTCATCCTCAACAACCTCGGCGGATCGCGCCATGAATCCAAACTGCGCGCGGTCATCGAACATTACACCGACGTGCCGGTGATCGGCGCCATCCACCACGATGAGCGATTGAGCATCGTCGAGCGACATCTGGGCTTGATGCCCAGCAACGAATCCCACGTCGCCACTTCCAAGATCAAACAGATCGGCGAGGCCATTGCGGAACAGGTCGATCTGGACAAGCTACTGGGCTTGTCACAGAGAGCGCCGCTCACTATCCCGCTGCAGAACACTCACTCCAACTCTCACCCAGAGGGAGACAGAGCAAACGCGAAAAACATTCTTCAATTCCCTTCCGCAATCAGCCCATTGCCGATAGCGGACAAAGTTCGCATCGCCATCGCGCGCGATCGTTCCTTCGGTTTCTATTATGCGGATGATCTGGATGCACTAGAAGCGGCGGGTGCTGAGCTGGTTCCATTTGACGCATTGCGTGATGCACACCTGCCGCAAGTCGATGGCCTGTATATCGGCGGCGGTTTCCCCGAGACCTGCGCCGCGGAATTGGAAGCTAATAGCAGCCTGCGCGGCGAGATCAAGCAGGCCATTGAGAACGGGCTGCCCACCTACGCCGAATGCGGCGGACTGATGTACTTGTCGCGCAGCATCGATTATCGAGGACGAAGCTATGAGATGGTCGGTGCGATTCCCGGCGACGTGAAGATGCACGACAAGCCCATCGGTCGCGGGTATGTGCACCTGCAAGAAGATGAGGCACATCCGTGGCTGCGCCCGAACACACCGGCGAAACAGATCAAGGCGCACGAGTTCCACTATTCGAGCCTGGAGAACCTTCCGCCAGATTCACGCTTCGCATACCATGTCGAGCGCGGTTTCGGTATCGACGGAGAACGCGACGGACTCATGCTGCACAACTTGCTGGCCTCGTATACACACCTGCGCACCATCGGTAGTTGTTACTGGGCCACACGCTTCGTTGCTTTCATCCAGCGCCAACGTGGACAGCAACTAAGAAACGCAACCAGAGTAAACGAGAAGACACAATGACACTGCAACACTATCAAGCGGCTATTGCCGCTTTTGACAGAGCCAATGCACAAGATCCGAATAAGGAGATGTTCGACGGCAAAGAGTACCCCAAGGAGTTGCTCTACGCGCAGCGCATGTCCGATATGCAAGAGCGTTTTGCGCCTGGGGCATCTGAAGCCGTAAAGCTGGCCGTGCGCGCTCAGCATATCCAACGCTGGAAAAGCCCTCGTAGCGACTACCCAATGGATAAACCAGGCTACATGTTGTGGCGTACCAACCTGTATAAGTTCCATGCGGAGACGGCGGGGAATCTAATGAAAGAAGCGGGATATGACGACGAGATGGTCGCTCGAGTCAAAACAATCGTTGGTAAGAAAGAGCTCAAGACCAATCCTGAGACGCAGTTGATGGAAGACATCGTCGATCTGGTGTTCATCGAACACTACATGCTCGCGTTTGCGGGACAACATCCGGATTACGATGAAGCAAAATGGATCGTAATCATCAAGAAGACTTGGAACAAGATGTCTTCGAGTGCGCACGAGTTTGCTTTGGCAGGCAAGATAAGATTGCCAGAGCCGCTCGTTCCTTTGATTCTGAAAGCGGTGCAATAACATGGATTACTTACCTGTTTTTCACAAGATTAAAGGCAAGCAATGCCTGGTGGTCGGTGGCGGTTCGGTCGCCACGCGCAAAGCGGGCGTGCTGTTGGATGCGGGTGCCAAGGTGCGGGTGGTCGCGCCAGAGATCGACGATGAGTTGCAGGCGCAGCCCAATGTCGAAGCTGTCCTCGCCCGTTTTGAGACAAAGTATCTGGACGGGGTGAGTCTCATCATTGCCGCGACCAACGACCGCGCGGTGAACAAACAAGTTTCCGAATTGGCGCAGGCTCGTAATATCCCGGTGAACGTGGTGGACGACCCCGAACTGTGTTCTTTCATCATGCCTGCCATCCTTGATCGTTCACCTTTGATGGTGGCGTTCTCCAGCGGCGGGGCATCTCCGGTGCTGACGCGCATGATGCGCGGCAAACTGGAGACCGTCATTCCCCAGAACTACAGCCGCCTCGCCGCCTTTGCAGAACGCTTTCGCGAGTTGGTCAAAACCAAAGTCACGAATCCGGCAAAACGCCGTATCTTCTGGGAGAACGCACTTGACGGCGTGGTTGCCGAAAAAGTTCTAACGGGTGACGAGAGCAGCGCTGAAGCGTTGTTGCAGCAGATGTTGGCGAAAGAGGACAACATCGTACACGGCGAGGTGTATCTGGTGGGTGCCGGTCCTGGAGACCCCGATCTGCTGACTTTCCGCGCACTACGTCTGATGCAGAAGGCCGATGTGGTGGTGTACGACAATCTCGTTTCAAAACCTATCGTGGAGATGACGCGGCGTGATGCGGAGCGCATCTTCGTGGGAAAAAAACGTAACGACCACACATTGCAACAGGAAGAGATAAACCAGTTGCTGGTACGCCTCGCCCAGGAAGGCAAGCGCGTGTTGCGCCTCAAGGGCGGTGACCCGTTCATCTTCGGGCGCGGTGGTGAAGAGATAGAGACACTTGCAGCCGAAGGTATTCCATTCCAGGTCGTGCCTGGAATCACGGCGGCATCCGGGGTGGCCTCATATGCGGGTATTCCGTTGACTCATCGCGATTATGCGCAATCTTGCGTGTTCGTCACGGGTCATCTTAAAGACGGCACCATGAATCTTGATTGGGAGCAACTCGCTCGTCCCAAACAAACAGTGGTGGTGTACATGGGTTTACATGGTTTGGATACCTTGTGTTCCAAACTGGTTGAGTATGGTTTGCCTAGCACCACCCCTATTGCCATCGTGCAACAAGGGACGACACAAAATCAACGCGTCTTTACGGGAACGTTAGCCACGTTGCCCAGTATCGCCGAGCGTGAGAAACCGCAAGCGCCGACTCTGATCATCGTGGGCGGGGTAGTTAGCTTGCGTGAGAAGTTGGCTTGGTTCCATCCGCAAGGATAAGTCGCATCAATCCGACACGGACTGGATCGGAATTTCAATATGAGCGATCTATTGAGTCTTAACCGTGCAGCACGATTGGTCGGCGTAAGTCGTGCCGATCTGCAAAAGAAGGTCCAAAGCGGGGAGATGAGTTCCTTCGATGGCAAGGTCACCATCGCGCAGTTGTTGCTGTGTTTTCCGGATGCGCAGCTGGAAGATACGGCCGAGTTGAAACGTATAGCGCAGATCAAGGAACGTGCATTCGGTAAGCGAGTATTTGAGCGTGCTTTGCCTGATGCGGAAGTTCTTGCCGCACGTATCACGGAGTTGAGTAAGACCTTGGCGAATAGCCAGATGCAGTTGCAGCAGTTCAATGCCTTGCTAGGAAAGTTGTGGGACAAACTTGGCGAGCTGGAAGGGCAGTGCACTGGTGAATCACGAGCCAAAATGGAGAGTCTGAAATGTTGGATCAAGCAAGAAGTGGCTTCAGCGATGGAACCGGGTTTCAGTAATCCATTGGCGATCAAAGATGGCATCTTGAGCGTGATGACGGCTCAAGTGACATTGTTGCCCAGTCAGCAGGACTTCTTGGTCGAAGGACAGGATACTTTGTTGGAAGCTGCGATGCGCGCTGGCATCTCGCTCAACTATGGTTGTAGCGGCGGCAACTGCGGCTTGTGCAAAGGCAAGGTCTTGTCCGGCAAAGTGAAGAAGACACGCCACCACGATTTCTCTCTTTCCGAGGCCGAGAAGGACGGAGGCATCGTACTCATGTGCAGCAATACCGCTGTCAGTGACATCATGCTGGAAGCTTCAGTGACGGGGGGCGTGCAGGAGATCCCCTACCAGCAGATCGTGGCCACGGTCAAGACACATGCGGCGATCACTGATGAAGTCATGTTGCTACATCTGCAGACACCCCGTAGCCAGCGCTTGCGTTTTCTGGCGGGTCAGAAAGTGTCGTTACGCGTGGGGCAGTCGTTCACTGCTGAACTGCCTATCGCAAGCTGCCCGTGTGATGACCGCAATCTGCTCTTCCACATTAGAAGGCATTCTGGAAATCTCTTCGCGGACTATGTATTCGAGCATTTGAAGAAC
>JBAYTV010000053.1:0-8240 GCA_041675405.1 Sideroxydans sp.
AAGGCTTCGTCCCCATCCGCAAGAAAGGCAAACTGCCCGCCGAAACCATCGGCCACGATTACGCCCTTGAATACGGCACCGACCGCATCGAGATCCATACAGACGCCATTCAAAAAGGCGAGAAGGTATTGCTGGTGGACGACCTCATCGCCACCGGTGGCACAGCTGAAGCCGCCTGCATCCTCATCGAAAAGATGGGAGGCAACATCGTTGAGTGTTGCTTCATCATCGACTTGCCGGATATCAGAGGCCGCGCACGATTGGAGAAGTTAGGGCAGAAGGTATTTGCGTTGTGTGAGTTCGAGGGGGACTAAACGCTTTTATATGCGAATCGTAAGTTGGAATTGTAATGGGGCACTTCGCAAGAAACTGCATCAACTTGTTAAGCTTGATGCGGATATTCACGTCGTTCAAGAATGTGAAGATCCTGCTCAATCTAAAGACGAACATTACAAGACTTGGGCTGAAAACTATATTTGGGTTGGAAGCAATAAAAATAAAGGACTTGGTGTATTTGCAAGTAAAGACATTCAGCTTTCTTCACTCAAATGGGATTCTGATGTTTTGGAATACTTCTTACCTTGCAGAATCAATGGCGCCATTACCCTACTTGCCGTTTGGACTAGACAGGCAAATTCGCCAACGTTTGGTTACATCGGACAGATGTGGAAGTACCTGCAGAAACACAAGTTACAGTTACCAACCACTAAGACTATTTTGTGCGGAGATCTGAATAGCAATGCCAGATGGGATGTTTGGGATCGTTGGTGGAATCATAGCGATGTCGTGATGGAATTGGAACAAAGCGGAATTAAGAGTTTGTACCACCATCAAAACGACGAGTTGCAAGGCAAGGAATCCCAACCAACTTTTTATATGTATCGAAAATTGGGGCGCCCCTACCATATTGATTACGCATTTTTATCGAGTGATTTGCTCACTTCATCAGCCGTCTCAATCGGGAAACCTGATGAATGGCTGGAATTCAGTGATCACATGCCCGTTGTATTTACGATTGACCAGTTTGAGAGAAATTAAATGAAAGTCGAAACCCTGCGCTGGTTCAACAACCGGCTGGAGATGGTGGATCAGCGCATCCTGCCAGCCGCGTTTGAATACCTGAGTTATTACACTGCCGCTTCGGTGGCAGAGGGCATCCGTAGCATGGTGGTACGTGGTGCGCCAATCCTTGCCTGTGGACGGCCATCCACTTTACGTCAGACTTGATTTACACTACGCCCATGACCACCCACACTACTACCGCCGAATACATGAAGCTCCCTGTCTCCGAGCGCATTCAGCTCGTCGAAGATATTTGGGATAGCATTGCCGCGGACGCTCCTGATGCTGTCAGTCTCACCCAAGAGCAAAAAGAAGAGCTGCATCGTCGCGTTGCCGCGCATCGTAATGATCCTTCCACTGCTGTGGCGTGGGATCAGGTTCGATCCAAGTTATTTTTGAGTAAGACCTAATGTTGGTTTTGCTTCGACCAGAGGCGGAAGATGAGCTTCTGGAAGCGCAGGCTTGGTACGAATCAAAAGCATTAGGGCTGGGCTTTGAGTTTGCCCGTGCCGCTGATGCGGCAATTACTTCTGCACTCCGTAACCCATACGGTCATTTACGTATTGAAGAAGAATTCCGCCGTGTGTTATTTCGTAAATTCCCATACACACTCATTTACCTGCCAATCCCTGATGAATTGTTGGTTGTTTCGTTCTTTCACCAGCATCGTAAACCGGGCACTTGGCTAGGATAATTCTGAAAATGAAAGTCGAAACACTGCGCTGGTTCAATAACAGGCTGGAGATGGTGGACCAACGCATCCTACCTGCCGCTTTTGAATATCTGAGTTACTACACCGCCGCTTCGGTAGCGGAGGGTATCCGCTACATGGTGGTGCGCGGAGCGCCGGCCATTGGGGTGGCGGCGGCTTATGGGGTGGCGCTGGAGGCGTTGAGGTTGAGCAATGCCTTGGAAGGCCGTCATTCCGGGCTTGAACCGGAATCCAGTGCGTTTAATAAACTGGATTCCCGCTTTCGCGGGAATGACAGCGCCGAAGATTTTAAGGCTGGCATGGAGGCGGGTTTTGCGGTGCTGGCGGCCAGCCGTCCAACGGCGGTGAATCTGTTCTGGGCGTTGCAGCGGATGCGCAAAGTTTGGGAGAGCGTCGCGACACAAACACCGCAGCAGATCGCGCAGAGGCTGTTGGCCGAGGCGCATGAGATATTGGCGGAGGATATTCGCATCAACAAAGCGATGGGTGCGCATGGCGCTGCTTTGCTCAAGGACGGGGCGCGAGTGTTGACGCATTGCAACGCGGGCGCATTGGCGACAGCGGGGTGGGGTACGGCGCTGGGGGTGTTCCGTTCTGCGGTGGAGGCGGGTAAGAAGATCTCGGTCATAGCTGATGAGACACGGCCTTTCCTGCAAGGCGCACGGCTGACGGCTTGGGAGATGGTGCAGGAGAACATCCCCGTGACGCTCATCACCGACAACATGTCTGGTCACTTGATGGCGCAGGGTGAGATCGACGCGGTGGTGGTGGGCACCGACCGCGTGGCAGCCAACGGTGATGTGGCGAACAAGATCGGTACTTATATGGTGGCGGTGCTGGCCAAACGCCACAACATCCCGTTCTATGTGGCGTGTCCGCTTTCGACCATTGATCTCAATATCGCTTCGGGCAAGGACATCCCCATCGAGGAGCGTTCGGTGGAGGAGGTGAAGGGCTTCCGCGATTACCAATGGGCGGCCGAAGGGGTGAAGATACGCAATCCTGCCTTTGATGTGACGCCTGCCGAGTTGGTGACAGGGTTGATCACTGAGCGGGGTGTGGTGTTGCAGCCGGATGCGCAAAGCATTCGGAAGTTGATGGCGGGTGTGGGCGGATAGTGTTGTTGTGATTTAAAGAGTGTTCCCCCATCCGAGCGTGAGTTGTCGGGGCTTTAGCCCCCTACAACCACGGCCTACTCCTCGCGGGTGCAACCCTTCCCCCGAGGGGAGAAGGGCTTAACTTCCCCCTCCCATCGGGCGAGGTGGCTTGGCTCCTTCCCCCGTCGGGGGAAGGAGGGGGATGAGGGCGCTTCTGGTTTTCCCCTTAAATACCTGTTTCCATTAGTGCATTCCTTTGGTACAATCCGCGCCGTTTTCAGATGGGCTTCGAGCCCGTTTTTTATTTGTGGGTACGAATATGGATGTGGCAAAGCTGGTTGATACGACGCTGACTGGTATGGGATACGAGTTGGTCGATCTGTAAGTCTCTGAGCGCGGGCTGATGCGCGTGTTCATGGATAAGCCGGAAGGTATCTCGGTCGAGGATTGTGAGCGCGTGAGCAACCAGTTGGTGCGCCTGTTCACAGTCGAGGGGGTGGCTTACGAGCGCCTGGAAATCTCTTCGCCCGGCTTGGATCGAGTATTGAAGAAAGAATCTGATTTCGTGCGTTTCGCGGGGCAGAAGGCAAAGTTCAAATTGCGTACGCCTGTGAATGGAAGCAAGAACTTCGTCGGTGTCATCGGCGAATTGAAAGATGGAGTTTTGCAGTTGGATTTGGAGGGCAGTTCGGTTGCAATAGAACTGTCAAATATAGATAAGGCACGCATAGTGCCTGTGTTTTGAAGTCTCGGAGATAGCGATGAGTCGTGAAGTTCTGTTGTTGGTAGATGCCTTGGCGCGTGAGAAGAACGTGGACAAGGAGATCGTGTTTGGTGCGTTGGAATCCGCTTTGGCTTCCGCCACTAAAAAGCGTTTCTCTGATGAAGAGGCCGATGTGCGCGTAAGCATCAATCGCCAAACCGGTGAATACGAGTCTTTCCGTTGCTGGCAAGTGATGGACGACGAGACTTTCGAAACGCCTGAGCTACACATCAAATTGGAAGAAGCGCAAAAGCGCGATCCAGATATCCAGTTGGAAGAGTTCATCGAAGAGCCTTTGGAAAGCATCGACTTTGGCCGCATCGGTGCACAAGCTGCCAAGCAAGTCATCTTCCAAAAGATCCGCGACGCAGAGCGCGAACAGATCTTGGCTGATTTCATGGAGCGTAACGAACACCTCGTATCCGGCACCATCAAGCGTATCGAGCGCGGCAATGCGATCGTCGAGTTCGGCAAGATCGAAGCATTGTTGCCACGTGATCAAATGATCCCGAAAGAGAATCTGCGTGTGGGCGACCGTGTGCGTGCCTATCTGCTGCGTGTGGATCGTACTGTGCGCGGCCCACAGATCATCTTGTCGCGTATCACCTCTGAATTCTTGAAGAAGTTGTTCGAGCTGGAAGTACCTGAGATCGAAGAAGGTATCTTGGAGATCGTCAGCGCATCGCGCGATGCAGGCTCTCGCGCCAAGATCGCCGTGCGCTCTCACGATCAACGCCTCGACCCTATCGGTACTTGCGTCGGTATGCGCGGTTCGCGCGTACAAGCAGTGACCAATGAATTGGCGGGTGAGCGTGTTGACATCATCTTGTGGGCGGATGAGCCTGCGACCTTCGTCATCAACGCCTTGGCGCCTGCTGAAGTCAGCAGCATCGTGGTGGACGAAGACAAGCACAGCATGGATGTGGTCATCGAAGAAGAGAATCTGGCGCAAGCCATCGGTCGTGGCGGTCAGAACGTGCGTCTGGCTACCGAACTGACAGGTTGGGAGATCAACCTGATGACAGTAGAGCAATCTGCCGAGAAGAACGAACAAGAGTTCTCGGTCATCCGCAATATGTTCGTGGCTAAGTTGGACGTGGACGAAGAAGTGGCCGACATTCTGGTGCAGGAAGGTTTCAATACCTTGGAAGAAGTCGCTTATGTAGAGCTGGAAGAGATGTTGGCGATCGAGGCATTGGATGAGGCGACGGTGAACGAGTTGCGTAGCCGTGCGCGTAACGCACTGCTGACCGCCGCTATCGTGAACGAAGAGCAAGTCGAGCATGGTATCGAAGGTCTATTGAAGATCGACGGCATGGATGAAGAGACTGCGCGCACATTGGCTAGTAAAGGGGTGGGCACGCAAGACCAACTGGCCGATCTGGATGGGGATGAATTGGTAGAGCTGACTGGCATGGATAGTGAACGTGCGAATCAGTTGATCATGACGGCGCGTGCGCCTTGGTTCGTATAAGCAATAAAAGTCCACAGGACTGAAGGAATGCAATGGGAAAAATGAATGTCGCTCAATTCGCTGGGGAGCTTGGTCTTCCAGTCGAACTGCTACTAGAGCAGTTGAAATCGGCTGGTGTAGATAAGCAGGCTGACTCCGACGCGATCTCCGAGCAGGATAAAGCCAAACTGCTTGACCATCTGCGCAGTGCGCATGGTGGCGCAAGCAAGAGCAAGATCACCGTGACGCGCCGCGAAACGACTGCTATCAAGAAGACCGACAGCACGGGTAAGGCACGCTCCATTCAAGTCGAAGTGCGTAAGAAGCGCACCATCGCCGCTCCCACTGCACAAACAGAAGAGTTGCCGACCCCAGTCGTTGAGGTGGTAGCTGAGGTTGCACCTGCACCTGTAGCGACACCAGCGCCAGTAAGAGCTAAGGGCGTTTTGGATGAGCAACAAATGAAGGCGCGCGAAGAAGAAGCTCGTCTCCAAGCTGAATTGGCATCACGCCAAGCGGCTGAGGTCGAAGCTAAACAAGCACGCTCTAAGCGTAAAGCAGCGGTAGCTGAGCCTAAGCCGGAGCCAACAGCTGAGCCGGTCGCTGAAGCGAAGGTGGAAGCGGTTGCGCCAGTCGTTGCCGTAGAAAAACAAGAAGGCACTTTGCACAAACCTACGCTCAAGCCGGGCGACAAGGTGGCGAAGCCAGCCAAGAAGGCAGATAAAGCGCCAGCGAAAGACAGTCCTTGGGATGAGGCCGGGCACAAGAAACGCCCACCTTCACGTAATACCGATCCCCGTGCCGGTGTGGGTGTGCGTGCGGGCAGTTCGTTGCGTGCGGGTCGCCATGACAAGCACAGCAAGCAACACGATACCGCTCAACACGCGTTCACATTACCAACCGAAGCGATCGTGCAGGAGGTGATGATCCCCGAGACCCTCACTGTGGCTGAGTTGGCACAAAAGATGTCCATCAAAGCAGCCGAGATCATCAAGGCGCTGATGAAGATGGGTTCGATGGTCACTATCAATCAGGTGCTGGATCAAGAGACAGCGATGATCATCGTTGAAGAGTTGGGACACAAAGCGGTTCCTGCCAAGCCGGATGATCCTGACGCATTCCTGATGGACGCAGTCGAACATGAAGATGCAGTGCTGGAAGCACGTGCGCCAGTTGTCACAGTGATGGGTCACGTCGACCACGGTAAGACATCGTTGCTGGACTACATCCGCCGTACTCGCGTTGCATCGGGCGAGGCGGGCGGTATCACGCAGCATATCGGTGCATACCACGTGGATACGCCGCGCGGCATGATCACTTTCCTCGATACACCAGGTCACGAAGCCTTTACGGCGATGCGTGCGCGTGGTGCCAAAGCGACCGACATCGTTATTCTGGTCGTCGCTGCGGATGACGGCGTGATGCCGCAAACGAAAGAAGCGATCCATCATGCAAAAGCGGCAGCAGTGCCGATCGTGGTGGCGATCACCAAGATCGATAAACCGGATGCGAACTCCGAGCGCGTGCGCCAAGAGTTGGTCGCTGAAGGTGTCGTTCCAGAAGATTGGGGCGGTGATGCGATGTTCGTCGAGGTCTCTGCCAAGACAGGTCAAGGCATTGATACTTTGCTCGAAGGCATCTTGCTGCAAGCCGAAGTGTTGGAGCTGAAGGCGGCCAAGAATACAAGTGCCAAGGGCGTGGTGGTCGAGGCGCGTCTGGATAAAGGTAAGGGCGCTGTGGCGACTTTGCTGGTGCAATCGGGTACGTTGAAGCGCGGTGATGCGATCTTGGTGGGCTCTGTCTCAGGTCGTGTGCGTGCGATGCTGGATGAGAACGGCAAGAACATCACCGAAGCAGGTCCTTCTATCCCCGTCGAGATCCAAGGTCTGTCCGAAGTGCCAGTGGCTGGCGCGGACTTCCTCGTATTGGCTGACGAGAAGAAGGCGCGCGAGATCGCCCTGTTCCGTCAAGGCAAGTTCCGCGACGTGAAGCTGGCGAAACAACAAGCTGCAAAGTTGGAGAATATGTTCGAGCAGATGGGCGAGGGCGAAGTGCGTTCGCTATCTGTCATCGTGAAGGCAGACGTACAAGGTTCGCTCGAAGCCATTGCTGGTTCTTTGCAGAAACTGTCTACCTCTGAGGTCAAGGTCACTCTGATCCACAGCGGTGTGGGCGCGATCTCCGAGTCCGACGTCAACTTGGCGCTGGCTTCCAAAGCCATCATCATCGGCTTCAATTCACGTGCAGACGCAACGGCACGTAAATTGGCGGAGTCGTCCGGTGTGGATATTCGTTACTACAACATCATCTACGCGATGGTCGATGAGATCAAAGCGGCACTGTCCGGCATGCTAGCTCCCGAGAAAAGGGAAAGCATCATCGGTATGGTTGAGATCCGTCAAGTGTTCACCATCTCCAAGGTCGGCACCATCGCAGGTTGCTACGTCACCGAAGGTATCGTCAAACGCGGTTCCAGCGTACGTGTGTTGCGCAACAACGTGGTCATCCACACTGGCGAACTCGATTCCTTGAAACGCTTCAAGGATGACGCGAAAGAAGTCAAATCCAACTTTGAGTGCGGTCTGTCTTTGCGCGGCTTCAATGATTTGGAAGTCGGCGATTTCTTGGAAGTATTCGAGATCGTTGAAGTGGCGCGGGCGCTCCAATAAATGGCGAAAGACTACGCACGCACCGATCGAATCGCCGAGCAGATCCAGCGCGAGCTGGCTCAACTGATTCGGCTGGAAGTCAAAGATCCGCGCGTGCGTAAAGTCACTTTGACAGGAGTGGAAGTGACTAACGACCACGCCCATGCCAAAGTTTTCTACACCTCGTTGGACGGCAATAGTCCAGAGTTGCTACAGGGCTTGGAACGTGCGGCTGGTTTCTTGCGTAGCCAGTTGGCGCATGCCATGAAGTTGCGTATCACCCCTCAATTGCATTTTCTTTATGACGCCTCCATCGAACGCGGCGCTCATCTTTCTCAGTTGATCGACAAAGCCGTTGCTAGCGACACAAAATAATCACCGTATTCCCCGCATCAAAAGGCAGTTGGACGGCGTGTTGCTGTTCGATAAGCCATTGGAGTTGAGTTCCAACGTAGCCATGCAGAAGGTGCGTTGGCTTTTCGGTGCCGAAAAAGCCGGGCATACC
>JBAYTV010000054.1:0-8182 GCA_041675405.1 Sideroxydans sp.
ATGGGACGGCCACTTTGAATACGATGTCAGCGCTAGCCCACAACTGGACTGCACTGGAGATGATCTCGGCACCCGCCGCGCGGTAAGCGTCATCGCTGCAATTCGCCGCATCACCAGCGCCAGATTCAACCGCCACTTTGAAACCCAACTTGATGAGTTTCTCTACGACTTCCGGCACCGTCGCAACACGCTTCTCGCCTGCGGCTGTTTCACGGGGAATTCCTATCATTAGAGCCATGTAGTCTTCCTATTCACTAGTTTGCGCTAATCAAAACGCCAAGACGAACTAAACGCGTTCCAAACTTTGAAATTGTAACTGAGCTTACTCTTGCAGCAATACAAGTGTTTAAACAGCGATCGCTTTGCATTCTTTGTAGCAAGCGGCGCAAGATTCCTTGCACGCCTTGCATTCCGGATGTTTCTCGGTCTTCTTGCATTCTTCTTCGCAGGCTTTGCAGACATCCATGCAGACTTTAGCCAATTGCGGCAGGTATTTGGATTCTGCCGCTGCCATCTGCTCCAAAGCAGTACACATGGCGAGGACTTCGCTGGAAGATTTCGCACAGGCAGCCATGGTCTTATCGCCCTCACCCAACAAGGTGATGCAATGTTGCAAACAGATGTTGGTTTTAAGTACGCAGTCTGCGGCCGCAGCGATCAATTTCTCGTTACGGGTAGAGGCATGATGTTCGTGCGCCATTGCGGCATGGTCATGCTTGTGCTCAGCGGCAAAGGCTTTACTACTCACTGCAGTGGCTGCCATTGCGGCAGCGCCGATCAAAAGTTCCCTGCGATTCATTGCCATCTCCTATGTTTGGATTGTTATGAGTACAACACGATAAGTTTACTGCTCCCTTACGCAGAAGTCATGCAAAGAAAACGGGGCTTGGTCTCCCAAGCCCCGTCTGATGCATATCTACTGGACTACTTTGTTGGTGCGGGCGCTGGTGCGGCCGGTGCGTTCGTGCTGGACTTAGCCTTGTGGCTCTTGCTGCCTTCGCAGGCGAGAACGCTACCGGATACAGAAACACCGAACACCAACAACATTGCGATGACGACAGATCTCATATGAACCCTCCTTTGCTAGCCTACTGAACACGGCTGGTGAACATCCCCAGCCACCCGATTCCTTTGGACGAATCGTGCGCCTACTTACCCGTAATCGTCAAGAAGGAAAGCTTGGTCACACCAGATTTCTGTGCGATCGCCATCACCTGGGCCACACGGCCGTAGTTCACGGCTTCATCGGCTTGAATCTGCAATTGGAAGTTGGGATCAGTCGCACGGTTCTTCAACATCTCTTTCAAACCGTCGTCGCTCATACGTACAGATTCCATCGAGACCTCACCTTTGGCATCGATAGCAAGGCTGACTTTCTGCAACTTATCGTCATGCACGACAGATTCGGTCTTGGGCAGATTGATCTTGAGCGACTGGGGTGCCAGCAGAGGTGCTGTGATGATGAACACCACCAGCAACACCAACATCACATCCACCAAGGCCGTGACGTTGATCTCGCTCATCATGCTGCCATTGTCCTGAGATGAATTTCCGAAGCTCATACCCGCCTCACAATTTGTAATCGTGCTTCTGCGCCAGACGCATGAAGTCGTGCGCAAAATTCTCCAAGTCGGTCACATGCACTTTCAGGCGACGTAAGAAGAAGTTGTAGAAAAGGACCGCAGGCAAAGCCACAGCGATACCGATGGCCGTGGCGATCAGTGCTTCCCCGATAGGGCCTGCCACCACATCCAATGATGCCGAACCACTCTTACCGATGTCTTGTAAAGCATGCATGATGCCCCACACCGTACCGAACAGCCCGACGAAAGGCGAGGTCGAACCGATGGTCGCCAACTCCGCTTGGCCGCGCTCGTGACGGCGTTGGATGTTCTGCAACTGTTGGACCAACTGGCGCTCAAGCACATCGTGCGGCTTACCCATATGTTTCAAATCTTGCTTGACCTCGCCCAATGTCTTGATCTCTGCAAAGCCTGCTTGAGCCAAACGGGCGAAGTCACCCTGCCCCTCTTGCGCCACCTTCTGCGCTTCAGCCCATTCACGCGCCGCCCAGAAACGTTCGTTGAGTTCCTTATCCTGCTTCTTGGCTTGGAACTGCTTCCACGTTTTGAACAAAGCGACAGACCAAGTGACAATGGACAGAATGATCAACAAGATCAGCGTCACAAATACAACAACAGAATTAATGGCAAAGAAATCACTCATGCGTCGTTATCCTCTAAAGAAAATTTGATCGGTACCAAGAACCATTGTGTGACGGGTTGCCCTAATCGTTTTGCAGGGGAGAACTTCCACGTCTTCACAGTCTGCAATGCGGCGTTATCCAGTATCTCGTAACCACTGCTTTTATGCAGCAACACCTGCCCCGCTTTGCCTTCGGCTAGCACTTCGACGTTCAAAATCACCTTGCCGTTGTAACCCATGCGCCTTGCCACCATCGGATATGGCGGGCGCGGATTGTTCAGATAATCGGCTCGATAATCCGGCGCGGCATCCAATTGCACCGGCGAGGGCGGCGATGCATTCTGCGGCTCAGGCGGGACGACCTCTTTGATGGCAGGCACATCCGCAGGCTCATCCGCAGGCACGGGCTCTGGCTCGATCTCTTTTGGTTTTGGTTTTGGTTTGGGCTGTGGAACGATGTCAGCCTGCTGCATCTCCATATTAGCGAACGAGATCGACATCTCATTGACCATCACTGCCGGCATCTCTGGTTGTAGAAGGTATCCCGCGAACACAGACAAGTGCAACAGGACGACCAGCCCAACGACCGCGAATCGCTCGCTGAGCGACGATTTCTCCGATTCATTGGGGAATTGCGAATGCATCTGCATCGATCCAAACAGGGTTAGAACAGCCGACATGCTACCAGCGCCCTTCCAGCGTGACCAACAAAGCGCGGAATCCAGCGTTTTCGGTGCGTAGCTGGTAACTATCCGCTCCATTCAAGTACACGGTCTCACGCACCGTCTTTGCTTTGAATAAGTTCTGCCCGCTCACGCGCAGATTGAGTTTGGAGTCCAGCTTGTATAACCAGAAGGCATCCAATGTCGTCTTGGCATTCGTCGTTCCGCGTTGCTCATTGGGTATGTCTGTCTTACTGGGTCCAGACATCTGCAAGGACACACCGTAACTCGATTGCCACATCGGCAGACTTTGATCTATGCCTGCTGAGAACACATAATCCGGCGTGTCACGCGCCATGCGGGTGATACCCAGACGTGTATCGTTCACACGCGCATTCGGCAAAGTGAGATGTGCCTTCACTGTTGCGCCCTTCCACCCGAAGTTATCGGTGCGCACCTTGCCATCCAGTTCCCAGCCCCAATGCAACGCTTTACCTTCGTTCTGCGGCCTATCTGCCCAGCGTACGCCTTCCAGTTGCACCCGGCGTTCGATAAAATCTTGCGTAGCCCGCACATAGAGGTTCGCACCAAAGACACCCGCTTCCTGATCGAGGTAACGCTCCAGCACCGCCTCGTAGTTCAAACTGCGCTCGGGCGACAGGGTCGCATTACCTCGCCTATCCGCCTCTAGCGGCGTATTGGCAGCGATGCTACGTGTCACGGTGTTGCTCAACTCATCCAGTCTTGGCAACTTCAAGCCAGCCCCCAGCGATGAACGCAACAGCCATTGTTGGGCGGGTTCCCAACGCACCGCGATGGACGGCAAGAGACGTCCGTGTTGCTGGCTCACACCATCGGAACTCAGGCGCATGTCCTCACCACGCACACCTGCCGTGAGCACCACCGATTGTTGCAACGACCAATCATCCTGCACCCATACGATGCTATGACGTTCACTGGCTTCGCTAGTCGAAGCGCCCACAAAACTACCGCCAAAACTCTGCTCATCGTTACGGCGCAGACTGATATGTTCCAAGCCCACTGCCAACAGATGTTCACCCGTCGGCTTATCCAGGCGTAGCGCCATGTTGTATTCGGTCTCCATGCCATTGGAATGCTCGGTCGAGGTGCTGGCCACGCTCGCAACCGTGGATTCACGCACCAGATCGACGCTGCGGTTGCCTCGATTCAAAGACATGCGCCCCGTCAATTTGGAACCGCCCAAGTTCTTCTCGCCATCCACACGCAGTCGCAACATGCGGCGATTATTGGTCTCACGGCTGCTGCGCGTATCCGCTGAGGGCAACAGCAGATCGGTCGAAGTGCTGTCACTGTTTCGCTTGCCCAGACCGTCAAAGAACAGGGGTGAGATGGTCAGACTATCGCCGCTATCCTTCCACGTCATGCGCGGGGACAACACGAACTCGCGAAAGGTGTACAAGCCGTCATCACCATCCTGTTGCCAGACGTTGCTCACGCCAATGGCTTGCCGATCAGTCGTGCCTTGGGTCGGATTGCGATGCAGATTCAGCGTGATGGGTAACGACCAACCAAAGCCCCCGTCACCGCCGTTCTCGGTCCACGTCATCTGTGCATTCGGCTCGCTACCGCGCAAGCCCACTGCCGCTTTAAGCGCGGTCGTTCGCCTCGATAGTGCCTTCTTCATCACCAGATTCACTGTCACCGACGATGCCCCACCATACTCTGCCGATGAACCGCGCAATATCTCCACGCGCTCCAGATCACCCGACGGCAAACGCCCGATCACACCCGCCACCATGCGCGAGCCCCCTGCAGGACGCTCACCATCAATGAGTATCTGCACCGAATCGCGCGACATGCCACGCGCGCGATGCCCATCACCGCTGATCTCCACACCCGGCAACTTGCCCAGCACCTCGCCGATGGTCATCACGCCGAGGTTCTCGATGTCTTTGCGATCGACGATCACTTTCTGCGTAGCCGAGTCACGACGTTCTGATACGTCGACACCTTTCGCAGTGACGGTGATTTCTTTCAGGGTGGCAGTCTCCTCACCGAATGCGGCGAAAGCAAGTGAAACGGCGATGGTGGCGATTGCGATGTGCTTCATAGCGGAACACGGAAATTGGGTAATAAAGACAAAAGCGGCAGTCCAGCTCCGCCTGCCGCCTCGCGTACAGTCGCGCAACGAAGAATTTTCCGGTGAGCACCAACAGTCCGCCAGGCAGATCAACAAATTCGAACATCACCGTGGAGTGTATTGCTCCCTGACCCACCGCTCCACTTCTTCATACTCAAGCTTGCCGCTGATGGCCGTTACTTCGTTTTTTGCGTTAAAGAAATAAGTCCGCGGCAACTCACCATGCCACTTCGTGTCAATCTCGAAGTACAAAGGGTCAGTGTAGCTGTCGGCAAATAGCCAAGTTTCAGTTTTGCGCGGAGAAGATCTTGCCAAAGCGGCAGTGACCGCTTTTTTTTCTTCCGGCGTGTCCGTTGAAACCAGCACTAAATCCAGCTTGGAATATTTCTTTGCCAGCTTCTTCAGCATGGCCATTTCGTCCATGCAATGGCCGCAACTCAACGACCAGAAGCTGATGATAAAAGGCTTGCCCTGCCGCGCTGAAATGATCTGCTGATAACTGCCGCGAACAAATGGTTTTATTTCCTGTGCTGCCAATGTTGACGTCGGAGCAAAAGATAAAGCGGTCAGACACAACAACACCAATAAGCCAAGCTGTTTCATTTTTTCTCTTCGCCTATTTCGATCAGGCGATAACCTTCATTTTTGGTATTCCATGACAAGTAAGCCCGGTTATTTTTGCCAATCAGGAAAGGCCAGTCGGACACGTCGGACGTGGTCGCCAATTTTCCCGGTGCAGACCATGATTTACCGGCATCGCCGGAATGCATTCCGATAATGCCGGTTCGCTCCCCGTCGAATTCCTTCCAGACAAGAAAAACACGGCTGCCTAGGCTGAACACAGAGGGGCGGGACGGCTGTGCCTCGATATTGCCGAAATTCATCGGGCTGGAAAAAGTCCCGCCCCAATCGGTCGAGTGCCCATAGAACAGGCCACGCTGCTGTGGCGCATTGCTGAACCAGGCAGCGTGATAAATGCCGTCCGATGCGATGGAAAGGGATGGCCCATGATGTGGACAGCCAGCGACATTCCAGTTCTCATAACTCAGCCGTACCGGCGCCATTTTACCGTCTAGCTTGAGTAGCGCATGGTCGCGAATATTTGTATCAAAGACGTGGCGCCAGACAATGACTGGGTAGCCATCTGTATCTATCGCCATCGCCACGCGGCAGCATTCGCAGGCATGGTCGGCTGCTTTGATGTTGGCTTTGAAACTCTTGCCCTTATCGTCCGAAACAGCGTAATACAGGCCCAGACCCGCATATTTCTCGCCCTTTTTTGCGGCAACGCTCAAGTCGCGCTTGTCCAGCCAAGCGACAAAAACCTGCCCACGATCGTTCACTCCCATCGCATCGAAGCGATGGCTGATGATTTCCAGATTGTCATTAACCGTGATTGGCTGCGAGAACGTTTTCCCGCCATCCAGCGATCGGCTGAAACGGATATGCCCTGTCATGGGTTTCGCCAGCCCCTGTGTATATGAAACATAGACCACACCTTTGCGTACGATGATCTTGGGACGATTTTCGCCGTCGCCGAGAATATTTTCCGGCTCCGTATTGACCTTGACCGGCGCGCTCCGGGTAACACCATGGTCGGTCGAGTAACTGACGAAAACATGCTGCCCGCGGATGGCAGCAAGCCAAAGCTTTCCGTTTTCATCAAAAGATGCGGTAACGGCAAAAGAAGGCTTGGCGAGAGATTCCTTCCAAAGTTTTTCCCTGTCTATCGGCGGGGCAGTCGAAGTCTCCGCACCAGGCTTGCCATGGCCTGAATGATCTGCCGCCAAAGCCGGGCAAGCTGTCAAGGTAGCGGCCAGAAACAGCGTAAAAATTGAATTTTTCATCTTTTTTTTTATATCTATTGGAGAGATTCGCCGCCTCAAACACAACGCCTAAAACTTGAATTCGGCCTCGGCAAAATAAGCTCTTCCCTGTGCCAAAGTGGACTGATAATACCTGCGGTCGCCCAAGTTGTTAACGGATAAGGAAAGCTTCACCAGATTTTTTACTGTATAGGCCACTTTGGCATCTGTAATGAAATATGGATCATATGAACCAAACACCCCGTTCACGGTATCAGTGTTGGTATCATTCGAGTACACCTTACCCACATAATGCCCTGATAGAGATCCGCTCCACTGGCCCATTTCACCCTGCATTCCAAGGTTAGCCATTTTTGATGGGGTGTTCGTCATATACTTGCCTTCGGTCAACACTTTTGCCGGGTTATTGGTGATTCTGGAATCATTGTAAGTTACGTTCACGAAAGCGGTCAGCACACCGGTCAATTTCTGGCGCGCTTCCAGTTCGATCCCCTTCACCTCGGCAGCGCCGGCATTGGCAACGCCCTGTGTCATCAGGGTATTATCCTGCGTCCGGTAAATCAGGTCCTTCAGGCTATTCTCGTAATAAGTGGCGCGTAGCAATGTCCCACCTCCTACCTGCTGCTCAACACCAAGCTCCCAGGATGTGACCGTTTCAGGCTTGAGATCCGGATTGGGTTGGTAGGTATAGCCAGTTGTTGGAGTCCACCAGCCAAAAGTGTCACGCAACAGCGGGGTATGGAAAGCATTGCCTATCGATGTTCGAAGCGTAGTCTGTTCCTGAGGTCGATAAACTAGGGAAGCCTTGGGGCTGAAATGTGACTGGCTTCTGTCAGCGTATGTCGTTCGCACGCCTGCACCCTCAAGGTATCCTTGTGTAGTCCAACTGTCGTAACGTCCGCCGAGATAGGCGGTCAGTTTCTCAGAGAGCACGATCTCATCCTGGGCATACAGGGCGTAATATTTGTCACTGCCGCCTGTTTGATTCGCAATCGGGCCAGTTGCCGCATCATTGCGCCAATCAGTGATATTGTAAGTCACCGTATAAATATCTCTTTTCCCTACTGCAATACCGGTTACCAGCAAGTTGCTGTCTGAAACCGGCATGGTTAACTGGAGCGAACCTGAGGATTCCTTGTTAGGGCGAAGCATGCGAGTTGCCGCCCCTCCTGCAGCCAGGGTGTCGGCATTGCCTAACACGATGTAGTTGTTATACAGCGGTATGTCTATATGAGCGACGGTTGCCTTTAAGGTTGCGGTTTCCAGCTGCCTTTCGTACTCCATGGTGTATCGGTTCTGTGTTTTGATGTCAGTGTCAGGGCCGGTAAGAAAATCTTTTTCTCTGACTGAAATCTTTTTGGTCGTGC
>JBAYTV010000055.1:0-8156 GCA_041675405.1 Sideroxydans sp.
CGAGCGACGTATTTCGCAGTTGCTAGAAATCATGTGACTAGTTAGATGCATGGAAGGAAACTTTGAAATGAAAAAAGCATATTCCGATCTTGCCCTGATCATTCGATGGTGTGTGAGTTGCGTTCTCGCCATCATCGTCGCCATTCCCATGTTCACATCCGCCGCCCACAGCATTTGATAGCGTGCAACTAAAGCGCGATCTCTATTGAGATGGGCGTATCCAATGACTCAGATTAGAAACATATTAAGCAAATCGCCGCTACTGGAAGCATTGAGCGTGGAAGAGATCGAGGTCGTGCTTTCAATGCTGAGCGCTCGCAACGTCAATTCAGGCGATGTCATCACAAAGCCGAGAGATGAACACGCCGACAATCTGTTCATTCTGGTGCATGGACGTATCCAAGTGCACATTGAGAGCGAAGAAGGGCTCAATTCGATCTTTGTGGTGAATCCGGGTGACTTGGCGGGCATCATCACCTTTTCGGGTCGTTCGATCTCACCGATCAAAGTGACCGTGGTGGCACTGGAAACCACACAGGTGCTAAGTTTAGACCGCACCAAGTTTGAGTGTCTGATCTACACTAACCCCCGGTTGATGTACCGCTTCTATCAAGGGATGGTGCGCCACACTCATCGAATGATGCGGCATTTCAATTCCATTGTGACAACGCTGAGTGAGCAGATCAGTCCGGCAGTTGCGGAGAATTGAATGAAGGAATTATTACAATTGAGTAATGTGCACCTAATAGATATGCTAGCAACTAGGACGAGCAAGTTGGAAATTTCAACATTCTGTAGGAATTGAAAATACGAGGGGGGTTGGTAATGCCGAAATTAAGTAATCCGCTGTATGCGCAAAAAGTAAAGAAATTGAGCAAGCTCGAAACTGAGCGTTTGCTTTCCAGAATGTCCGGCAAGCTGCCTCGTCGCTTGGAAAAAGAAAAATTAAGCAGAGAAGATGCGCTGGCATTGCAGATGGAGCTTGAGGATGAGCAGTTGCAAGAGTGGCGCAAGATGATGGCTGCATTGAACGAGAAGATCGAAAACAAAGAAAAACCGAAAGGCAAAGAAGCTGGAAAAGCAAAGCCTGAGGAAAAGGCCAAAGCTGCTAGCAAAGCTAAAACGGTAGAAAAGCCGCCTAAGGCAGCCAAGGCTAAGAAGCCGGCAGAAAAATTGAAAAGCGAACAAGCCAAGTAAATTGCACTCCCGAGGCTCATGGATGAGAATTCATGAGCCTCGCTTTAAAGAGCGCAGCCCCCAGCCATAAGCGCAACGCTTAGGGTAAGTTCATGGGGCGTACCAGTTGGGCCGCACTCGATAGTTCAAAATTCACACATCTTTCATCTCGGCGTAACACGCTGGCGCTAACGTGCTTAACCTATCACAGCACAAGGAGCGCCATATGTCAGGGAACATACTGCCTACCGAATACTACCGTTCACCCATCCTGCCTGCGGAATTCCTGCGATCTATCCCGCGCTCTCCGCGCGCAGAGTTCATGTCGCAGCACTTAAGTGCTCTGGAGGTCAAACCGGTGATCACACCGTTGCGCGAGATCATCGAACAACGAAGATTAACCGCGCTGTTCCAGCCGATACTCGATTTGAAGAGTGGCGGGTTTTTGGGGTTCGAGGGTTTGATTCGCGGTCCATCCGATAGCGTATTGCACTCCCCTGTCAATCTGTTCGGAGCTGCCGCTAGGGAGGGCTTGTCGTTGGAAGTCGAGATGCTCGCACGCCAAACGGTGATTGAAGCGTTCACCAAGCAAAACCTGCCGGGCAACTTGTTTCTCAACGTCAGTCCGCAGGCGTTGACCGATCCCAGCTTCAAGAATGGCCAGACCTTGGAGTTCATGCACGGGCTGGATTTCGACCCATCGCGGGTCGTCATCGAGATCACTGAGAATCAACCGACTGACGACTTCGAGGCGATGCGCAGCGCTCTGCTGCACTATCGGTCCATGGGATTCAAGATCGCTATCGACGATCTGGGGGAGGGATTTTCTAGCCTGCGCTTGTGGTCAGAGCTGCGTCCAGAGTACGTCAAGATCGATATGCATTTCGTGCAGGGCGTGGATCATGACCCGATCAAACTGCAGTTCCTCAAATCCATACAGCACATCGCCGAGAGTTGTGGCACTCAAGTGATCGCGGAAGGCGTGGAGACGGAAGCCGAACTACGTGTGGTGAGGGATATCGGTATAGCGCTGGGGCAGGGTTATTTCATCGCACGCCCCAACCCTACACCGCCGACGCTGCCCACTGCAGATACGAACCGAATCATGAGTTCATCCAGCATCGCGGTCTTCCCAAAGAGTGAATCCTCATACCGCTCACAGATCACTGCAGCGAGTCTGCTGACCTACATCGAGCCGGCTCACCCCGATTCGACCAACGACTTGATCTTTGAGCGATTCGCAGAAAATACAGAACTTCGAATCATCCCTGTCGTCCGCAACGGCATGCCATTTGGCATTATCAATCGCTACTCATTCATCGATCGTTTCGCCAAACCTTTCCAGCGCGAGTTGCATGGCAAAAAATCCTGCTGTGAACTTTGTCAAAACGAACCGCTGTTGGTGGAAAAGAGCATGCCGATCGAGGAATTGAGCCACTTCATGGCTGAAGCAGACAGTCGCCACTTTGCCGATGGTTTCATCATCACAGAGAACGGGCGTTACATCGGCCTCGCTTCAGGGCAAGACTTGTTGCGCGAACTGACTCAGATGCAACTTGAAGCCGCACGCTATGCCAACCCGCTCACATTGTTGCCCGGCAACGTCCCCATCAATCAACACATCGAACGCCTGTTGCACGCGAATACGCCTTTCGTGGCCTGCTACTGCGACCTGGACAATTTCAAGCCCTATAACGATACCTACAGCTATCGTAAAGGCGACGAGATGATCCAACTGACTGGCCGCATCTTGAGTTGGGCCTGCGACCCCAAGCTGGATTTCATCGGCCATATCGGCGGCGATGATTTCATCTTGCTGATGCAAAGCCGCGATTGGAAGACTCGCTGTGAACACGCACTGCGCTCATTTGAGCAGGCGGCTTCTCTTATGTTCCAGGAAGAGCATCTGGTAGCAGGCGGCTATAGCAGCGAGGGACGCGACGGTGTGGTCAAGTTCCATCCGCTTACGTCACTTTCGATAGGCGCGATTGAAATATCAGCACGGCAATTTCACTCTCACCATGAAGTGTCAGCCGCCATGACTGATGCCAAGAAGATGGCAAAGCGGATCTCAGGCAATAGTTTGTTCGTAGAGCAGCGCGCCACTAAATTCAAGATGTAGAAGTCGACCATGACTCTTCAAGCTCAGTTGCGTTTGATCGCCTTCATCACCATGTTCAGTCTGACGGGCGTGATCATTTTCTCCGTCATTCAACTTGATTCGCTAAGAAACACTTTTAACGACTATGAAGTGTGGCTGGTCGCAACGAACACCAACAACGATATCGAGAATACGCGCAACGAGATGGCCGGACTTGCAAGCTCCTCCGAGGTACTTCATCGCAGCGTCTCGCGTTTCCGATTCACGGGAGTCCTTCCGGAAGCTGGGGTGGGTAGTGTGCAACTATTGGGTACATGACACAGGGGGTAAATCTATGGATACGACAGCCAACAGAAAAAGGGACGCTTCGTTTGCTAGGCAAGATAGTGTATTCAAGCTTTTCTTCACGAAGGGTTTTAGTGCAACGCTGACTGCCTGCTGTTCATTCTTCGCCTTCACCATCGATTAGCGGATGACAAATTGAATACGATTTTCCGCAATTTAGTTGCAGCCATTAGAGGTTTGAGGCTCGCTTTGCATCTTGCCTATGGCTTGGTGCTGGCCATCAGCTACCCATGGTTCGGTCTGAACGCACGCCGCCGTATCTTGCAACGATGGTCGGCAGGCTTGTTGGCTGTGCTGAACATCCGTGTGACGTTCGCCGCAAAAGGCAAGTTACAGAATGACCATTCTGGGCTGATCGTCTCTAACCATGTCTCGTGGTTGGATGTGTTCGTGTTGAACTCGGTCATCCCGATGCGCTTCGTCGCCAAATCGGAGGTGCGCAACTGGCCGGTCATCGGTTGGTTGTGCGCGCGTGCGCAAACCCTGTTCATCGAGCGCGGCAAGATGCGTTCGGCCGCGCGTATCAATTCGAGCATGGCGGAACTATTGCAGCAGGGAGAATCGTTGGCAGTATTTCCCGAAGGCACGACGACCGATGGTGCTCAGGTCGCACACTTCCACTCATCGCTATTGCAGCCTGCCATTGATGCGTGCTCGCAGGTGCATCCGATCGCCGTTCGTTACCAGGATAGTCGCGGTGAACGCAGCCACGATGCGACCTACATTGACGAGGTCTCACTCGGGCGCTCCATCTGGCGCATCTTGTGTTCACCGCAACTGCATGTGAGATTGTTATTGACACCCGCACTGGATGTGCGCGGTGTCGAAAGGCGCGCACTCGCAATACAAGCCAGGCAACAGATCAGCACAGCCTTGGAGGCGATGCATCTGTCCGCCAACTTGGCCACGCGCGAATACCAGCCTGTCCAAGCATCGAGTAGCAGAGCGGGTGCGGAGCAACACTTTCAGTCACTCTACTGCGTGCTGCTCTATACGACATTGGCATATGAGCAAAGCCACAAGCCGAGCAGATAGCGTCACCAATCTTTCATATTGCTTTAACGCACGCGCAACATCAGAAACGTAATCTGCTTCCATCAACTCGATAGGAGCATGACTTTGTTAGATTTGATCAAGCAGCAAGAACGCGAACCCCAAAGAAGGCTGACCAATAGCCTGGCGCGGTCGCAGAACGAACTGGAAGCGGCGCAGCGCATCCGCTTCAAAGTGTTCGCTGAAGAGATGGGTGCGAAACTGCCGAGCGCTCATCTGGGATTGGATATCGACCGTTTCGACAAATACTGCGATCACTTGTTGGTGCGCGATCACAGCAATGAAAAAGTCGTGGGCACTTACCGCATATTGCCGCCCGAGCAGGCAGTCAAAGCGGGCGGATATTATTCAGAGACGGAGTTCGACCTCTCGCGTTTAGCAAACATGCGTGATCGTATGGTCGAGGTGGGACGTTCCTGCGTGCATGAGGATTACCGCGATGGTGCGACCATCACCCAGCTGTGGAGTGGCTTGGCGGATTACATCACCAAGAACAATCACGAGTACCTCATTGGTTGCGCCAGCATCAGCATGGGCGACGGTGGCCACTATGCCGCCAGCGTCTACAACAAGATACACAAGCTACATGCAGCGCCTGCCGAGTATCGTGTGTTCCCGCACTGCCGTCTGCCGCTGGAGTCCCTCAATCAGAACCTCGATGTCATCGTGCCGCCGCTCATCAAAGGCTACCTGCGTCTGGGTGCTTACATCGCCGGTGAGCCGGCATGGGATCCCGATTTCAACTGCGCGGACGTGTTCATCTTGATGCCCGTCTCGCGCATGAATGCACGCTACACAAAGCACTTCATGCGCCAGGCTGGCTAAAAACCCATCAACAGTCTCCTCCCTTGCGCGCATCTCCCCGGTGCGCGTTTTTTTATGAATCGTCTCTTGGAGCATCACAATGGAAAGTCCGTACAAAGGTAAGACAGGTCTGGTGCGTTTGTTCAACGCATTCGGTTACTCGCTGGAGGGGTTCCGTGCAGCATACAAACATGAGGATGCGTTCCGCCAAGAAATATTGCTCGCCACCATCCTCATTCCGCTCGCACTGTGGCTACCTGTCACCTCGATCGGTAAAGCGTTGATGGTCGGTAGCGTGCTGTTGGTGATCATCGTCGAGTTGCTCAATTCGGCCATCGAAGCGACCGTTGACCGTATCTCGCTGGACAATCACGATTTGGCAAAACGGGCAAAAGACATCGGCAGTTCGGCTGTGCTGGTGAGTCTGGTTAATGTGATCGTGGTTTGGCTGCTGGTTTTGATGAACTGATACTTGATCGCCGGAAGGCGAGAGGCATCGCGCTTGCGGCTTCATTCGGTTTCCACTTCGCGGCTGGGGATGTGCGAGACGGACAAACGCCGCATCATCGGGCGGTTTTTGATCTGATGACCACTCATCCGGTCGAGTACACCGCACAGGAATCTTACCGTCTCGAGGATGTAAGGCCCCTTGTTGAGCATGACGCATTCGGCACGTATGGCCAGCGCCGCATCGGAAACTTCCGCACGCGAGGGCAGTCCGTTTTTTGCCATGCTCTCCAAAACCTGGGTTGCCCATATCACCGGGATATGGGCGGCTTCGCATAACCACAGAATCTCTTCCTGCACTTCGGCCAAACGCTCAAAGCCGATTTCCACCGCCAAATCTCCACGTGCCACCATCACGCCGACGGGTGGCCTGCGCAGACTGGCCAGCAGGATCATGGGCAGATTCTCAAATGCCTGTGCAGTCTCGATTTTGAGAACCACTCCCAGTTGGGAATCGCTTAACTCGTCAAGCAACTTGTGCAAAGTGAACACGTCTTGAGGCGTTCTGACAAAGGACAATCCCACCATATCAATGTGCGGCGCCAGCGTGGTCAGATTCTCGATATCGGCCGCGGTCAGAGCTGGGATATCCAAATCGGTCAGCGGCAGATTGATGCCTTTACCTGGCCCCAACTTGCTTCCATTCGGGGCAGCTTGAGTGATATCAACAACGATTCTGTCGTCGGTGCAAGCGCGAATGAGGCCGCCGATCTTTCCGTCATCGAACCAGATGGGCTGCCCAGGCTTGGCCGCATTGAAAACCTCGTTCAGAGTGCAGGGGATGGACGCTGCATGTTTCAGCTTGTCGTTTTTGTCGTGCCGTGCCGACATTCCAGGTTGTGAATCACGGGTCAGGATCAACTCGTCGCCGACTTGCAATACGATCGGTTGAAACACTCTGGGCAATGGCGAGACCTTGCTTTGATGCAGTTCCTCACCTTTGCGCATCAGCACACAGCGAGCGCCTTCGTTGATAAATGCGTGTTGTTCGCAGTGGGCTAACCATGAGTTACCAAAACGCTTGCACAAAGTCAGGGTTCTAGTCGAACCGCGTGTGTCATCAATGACCAAAACATCCTTCTCGCGCGCATCGGCCAACAACAGAGCGCCAACAGGCAAGATGGCAACTACAACGGTAGCGGGAGGTTCCTGACTGTCAGACGGAGTGATCCATACATTGCTTGGGTCAATGATATGGCCGAAAAAGTCACGTTTGACTTTGATCTCAACCAGCTGTCCCACGGCCTTGATCTCGCCGGTGCGCAATTTTGGACCGGACAGATCGGCATATATCTTACATTTGCGCCCCAGTTTCTTTTCGGCGCTGCGCAGATGTCCGATCATTGCCATCCATGCTGAGGCATCGTCATGCGCGCAATTGATACGCATGATGTTCATCCCCGCTTTTAACAAATCTCGCACCAATTTTGGATCAACAGCGGCTTCGCTTGGCATGGTCACCATGATGCGAGTCCCGTGTTTTTCTACGGCGGTGCCCAGTAACCGGGTCGCATGCTCGTTGAGGTACATCTCTCCGGTGTTGATATCCACGGCGGGGTCGAACTCGCGCGATACTCGCTGCAATCCCGCCAGTGCACAGGCGGCATCCAGCACAGCATCGATGCTACTTAACGCATGTGCTTCGGATCTGCCCAATCTGCTCAAACCCAGCAATCCAAGATCGTGTTGCAGCTTGCGAATATCACTTTGCCGCAGCGCTAGGTAGTGCAACAAATTACGTGCACTGGCCTGGTAGTTTGGCGGGATGTGCTCCACCTCGTTCTCGAAATCGCGCTCGAAAGATTCGGCTGAAACACGAAGTTGTTTCAACTGTGGAACGAGGTGTTCGGCGATGTAACTTTTTTTGAGTGATTTACGGTGCATGAGGATGGAGGTCCGTTACTTGAGACAGAGTTGGAGCTTCTGATTCTTTAGAAAGGTAATCCAAGACGGTTACAGCAACATTACAGCCCCCTAGGATGTGAGCTCCAAAAAGCTGTCGCTGGCGATGTCAACAAAATTTCAATAAAGATTCATGAATCCTTCTTATTCGCACGTCACGATGCGCCGCATGAATACACCAAACGAAAGCTTCCAAACCCCGGTGCCACTCAACATCGCGCTGATCACTGAGACTTATCTGCCCGAGGTGAATGGCGTCGCAGTCACC
>JBAYTV010000056.1:0-8152 GCA_041675405.1 Sideroxydans sp.
TATTTCCCTCACCCTGCCCTCTCTCGGGGGGAGAGGGTTCAAAATCTTGTGCACCTGAGAGCTGCTTGTCTTCCCTCGCCCCTTGGGAGAGGGATTGAGGGTGAGGGGCGTATTGTTCCCACGGTTGTACGAAACCGGGGATGTTCAAGTTGGAGACGGTGAAACCGGTGAGACCTGCTTTGGGTTTGGAGCCTGTTCCCGTTGCGCCTTCGTCGCGTATCTCGCCGCCGCTACCGGTGGCCGCACCCGCGAATGGCGCGATGGCGGTCGGGTGGTTATGCGTCTCCACCTTCATCAGGATGTGGGTCAGCTCTTTGCTGAATTCGTATGCACCGCCCGCGCGCGGGTAGAAGCGTTCGATCTCTGCACCTTCAATTACGGAGGAGTTGTCCGAGTACGCGACGACCGTGCCTTTGGGATGCAGCTTGTGTGTGTTGCGGATCATGCCGAACAGCGAGATGGCTTGTGTCTCGTCGTCGATGATCCAATCCGCGTTGAATATCTTGTGACGGCAGTGTTCGGAGTTAGCCTGCGCGAACATCATCAGTTCGACGTCGGTGGGGTTGCGTCCGAGCTTGTTGAAGTTGTCGACCAAGTAGTCGATCTCGTCGATGGAGAGTGCCAAGCCCAGTTCCTTGTTCGCGTTCTCCAGTGCGAGCTTGCCGCCCTTGAGGATGTCCACGCTGGACGGCGGCTGTGGTGTGCCGTGTTTGAATATCTTATCTTCGATACCGTCGATGTCGCTGACGACGGATTCGGTCATGCGGTCATGCAGCAATGGCAGCACGGCTTTCTTCTCGGCATCACTCAGTGCTTTGCCACTCTTGCTCTTGAGGTAGAACATGATGCCGCGCTCGATGCGCTTCACTTGTGGCAGGCTGCAGTGCTTGGCGATGTCGGTGGCTTTGGACGACCACGGTGAGATGGTGCCGAGGCGCGGGATGACCAACAGGCTTTGTGACTTGCCTTCGATGTCCGGCTCACCTGCATCGCTATCCAAGCTCAACAAACGGTTGAGCAAGGCGACTTCGTTCGCAGCCAGTGGCGACGATAGTTCGGTGAAATAGACGTGGCGCGTGTCTTCGAGGGTGATGCCTGTTTTCGTGGCGTTCAGCGCGGTACGCAGCTTGTCGAGACGGAAGGCGGAAAGGGCTGATTTACCAATCGAGGTGAAGAACATGTCTCGGTCACTTTAGGGCAATTAGAACGGGGGCAGATTATAATGCAGCCGACCTCACAAACTCTGGGAAAACAGCATGAAAGTCACGTCAATAACCCGCAAGCAAGTCGTCGCCTACCTCAAGCCCCGCCCCAAGGACAGCCACAAAGGCCTGTTCGGCACGGTGACGGTGATCGGCGGGGGCGACGGCATGATAGGCGCCGCCATATTGGCAGGCCGCGCTGCGTTGAAGATGGGCGCGGGTTGCGTGCATGCCGGCCTGCTGGCAGACAAGATGCCGCTGGTGGACATGCGGATGCCGGAATTGATGATTCATTCTGCTGGTGATGCATTGAAGAGACTCACTCACCCTCAATCCCTCTCCCAGGAGGCGAGGGAAGTAGAACCCTCTCCCCCCGGGAGAGGGCAGGGTGAGGGAAATATCTTGATCATTGGCTGCGGTCTGGGTCAAAGCCCTGCCGCACAAAAGATCCTCTACGATGCCCTGCTACTTGACGTGCCACTGGTGCTGGATGCGGATGCACTCAACATCATCGCCGACCGCCCTGACCTGCGCGGCATGCTGCACTCGCGCAAAGCCGCCACCGTGGTGACACCACATCCCGGTGAAGCGGCCCGCTTGCTGGCTTGCAGCACGGAAGATGTCCAGAAGGATCGCGCCGGCTCTGCCACACATCTAGTGAAACGTTTGAGCGCCAGTGTGGTGTTGAAAGGTGCAGGTAGCTTGATCGCCACGCGCGACGGCAAGCTCTACCTCAACCAGACCGGCAACCCCGGCATGAGCGCCGCCGGCATGGGCGACGTGTTGAGCGGCATGATCGCTGCCTTCATCGCACAAGGTTTGACTACGGATGAAGCGTCGCTGCTGGCAGTGAATCTGCACGGTGCAGCGGGCGATGAATTAGCGAAGCAACAAGCCACACTCGGCATGAGTGCGACCGAAGTGACCGAATGGGCGCGCTGGTTGTTAAACCAGATCGCCCCAAAATAGTGCTATGACAGACATCCTCTACCGCTATCTGTTGATCATCATCGCCTGTGTGGCGATGTTGATCGGGTTACAGATCCCCAACTTCGCCGATCAGTACGAGAAGCGGGTGGATGCGCACCTGCGCGAGGTGTCGGTGAATCTGCAATCTTTCCAGGACATCGCGAACAAGTATTTCGGTGGCGATATGCACAAGCTCATCGAGCTGCATCGCAACAGTGCGGAGAAACCTTTCCAAGAGGAAGGCGCTGTCATCGAGAAGATGGTGCAACGCAAGTTGCGCTTCGAAGCCGACCTCGCCGCCCTGAACACCAACCTGCCGCAGAAGGCGTTGCACGTGCTGTTGCATGGCGATCCAGAGATATTGGATGAGGCGCTAGCTCAATACAGTTATGCCGTGCCGCTGAACCAAGATGCGCTCATCTTTGGTGCGGTCGTGGCGCTCGTCCTTTTGCTGCTGGTCGAGTCCTTGCTCGCCTTGGCCCGCCGCCTCATCCGCAAGACTTTGCATTCCTCTCCTACCCCCAAAGCACAATGAGTTTCTCTATCGATATCAGCGAAGAGGCGGGTGTCCGCTATCTTCATTTCGGCACACGTTGGATACAAGGTGCGATGCGCATCGCGCGCCCGTGGAACCTTGAACTGGAATACACCAAGGAGATGATGGCGAGCCTGCTGTTGCGTGACGACAAACGCTTCCCACGCAAGGTGTTGCTCATCGGCCTTGGTTGCGCCTCACTCACCAAATTCATCTATCGCAATCTGCCATTGACTCACATCACGGTGGTGGAGATCGAGCCACTGGTGGTGGAAGCAGCGAGGACGTACTTCAAATTGCCGGAAGATGATAAGCGCATCCACATGGTCATCGATGACGGTGCCAAGTTCGTGATGGAGACGAACAAAAAGTTCGACCTCATCTTGGTGGATGGCTTCAATGATCGCGCCCATCCGGGCGACCTGAACACCCTGCCCTTCTATCAAGTGTGCCGCAATCGCTTGACCGACCAAGGCGTGTTGGGCGTGAACCTAATCGGACTGAGCCGTGGCGTGGAGGGCGGTTTCGCCTATATCAGAAAAGCCTTTGATGACCGCGCGCTGATGTTCCCCTCGTGCGAGAGCGGCAATGTGATCGCCTTCGCCACAGCCGGTGATGAGATCGCCATCGACTTGGAAGACATGAAAGAGCACGCCATCGAACTGAAAGAGAACACCGGATTGAATCTGCTTCCCACCATCACCCGACTTGAACAAGCGCAGACTTGTGCGGGCGGGATTATGAAGATTTAACAAAAGATTCAAGATGGTTAGGCGTGCCTTGCGTGTAAAATCCGCGCTGCAAGCAGGGGATGTCATGTTTTTTGACGAACCTGCCCAAGTATTTGGAATGTAAATCTTGAAAGGTAGTGATCATGGCAACAACTAAGACCCCAGCTACGACAGCCAAAAAACCCGCGACGACTCGCGCAAAGACAACCGCTGCTGCAACGACTGAGAAAAAAGTCGCCAGCACGAAGGTGACTGTCAAGGCACCTGCAGCAAAAAAGGCAACGACTGCTACAACTAAGACAGCAGCGAAGCCTGCTGTGAAGAAAGTCGCTGCAAAGACAACTGAAAAAACAGCAGCGCCAAAAGCGGCTGCGCCAAAGAAAGTAGCGGTAAAGAAAGTGGCTGCTAAGAAGGCTTCCACTGCACCTAGCGCTGAAGCGCGTTATCGCATGGTGCAAGACGCTGCTTACTACCTAGCTGAGAAGAACGGTTTTGCCGGTGGTGCGATGGGTTATTGGATCGCCGCAGAGATCGAGATCGAAGAGTTCTTGGCTGGTAAGTGATCCACCTAAAGCAGGTCTGATTAAGTCCGTTCGTGGTGTACCCGCAAGGGGTAGGCCGTGGCTGTACGGGGCTGAAGCCCCAACACCACACGCTCAGTGTTTTTCGTTCGCGCCTTCGATACACCGCGCAAGCGCGGCACTCAGGACGAACGAAAAAAGTATCGAACCATGGTTTTCGGAATTAATCAGACCTTCAGTTTGTCAGTTGCCTGTCACTCCGTATTCAACGGAGTAGCTCACATAAGGTAGTTTGATCTTCTCATCGTTCATCGCGACGATGAGTTTTTCTGCGTGCACGGAACTCACGACGAATTCGACTTGCATCGGTAACTCCCCGCTCAGTTCGAAGAATGTGTCTGAATGCAGATGCCCGTGTCGCCCGAAACCTGCGACCGCTCGATAGACCGAGCCGCCCGGAAGTCCGAGCTGTTTGGCTTTCTCCAATATCCATTCGTACAGTAGCTTGCTGTCATGTCGCTGACTCTCGGTCAGATAGAACTTGATGTAGACGCCTTGCATATCACCCTCCTGACTGTAACTGGCATTCTGTATCTAGAAGCGCCCTAACCACTTGAAAGTCTGAATCCCCAGCACCGTCATCAACAACGAACCTCCCAAGTGTGCGGCGATGATGGCTGTCCCCCACGCGTACTGCCCGCGCATCAGCAGTGTGACCGTCTCTGCCGAGAAGGTGGAGAAAGTAGTCAGGCTGCCGAGAAAACCGGTGATGATGAGCAAGCGCCACTCAGGCGAGATGCCGGGATTCTGCATGAAGAAGGCGATAGCAAGACCGATGAGGTAGCCACCAACGAGGTTGGCGGAGAGCGTACCCAATGGCAACTCAGGTACAGAAGGGTTGAGCCACAAGCCCAAGCCCCAGCGTAGCCATGCACCGATGGCTGCACCGATTCCGACTGCGAGAATGGCGTAAAGAGTCATAGTCTGAATTGTATCAGCACCACCGTCCTTCCCGCGTGGGCTGGAATCCAGCAAGACAAAATATCTGCGAAGCAGGCAACATCATGTTGTCTAGCTTTGCGAGAAATCATTCGATCACCCGGATTCCCGCCTACGCGGGAATGACAAGCTAAGCAGGTGGCGTGATGCCGCGCAATTTGAAGCAGCGCATGTTGGGTGTGCCGCCCAGTTCGTACTCGTTGAATTCGCGGCAAGGCGATGGACGGTTCTCGTAGATGGCGCAAGAGACTTGTTGGCCTACCTCGCCACGCAGTGCACTGCAACGTGGCGGATAGTCGTTAGTGCCTTTCATACACGACACTTCCGGCTGTAGTTGCTCAAGATATTCAGCGGGTATCGCTAACGCTTCATCCGCATGAAAGGTGATGCGGTAGTAAGCACAACATGCACCGCAGCTTAGACAGGGATTCGCTTCACTCATAGATGCCACTCAAAATCATTAGCCACAGAGAACACAGAGAATTTGGCGGTTCTTCTCTGTGGCCTCTGTGTTCTCTGTGGCTGAAATTAGATTTTTCTTTTGTAGGTAAGGCAACTCATCAACGTACCACTTCACCCCACAGATCGTGCTCGTCGGAATCCGTGATGCGAACCATGACGAACTCCCCTACTTCCAACTGTTCATCATCGATGAAGACCAATCCGTCTATCTCAGGCGCGTCTGCCGCCGTGCGTCCGACAGAGCCGTCATCATCCACGTCGTCGATGATCACCTGCATGATCTTGCCGACCTTCTTCGCCAGTTTCTCGGCGCTGATCTCTTCTTGCAGATACATCAGACGTGCAAGGCGATCTTCTTGCACTTCTGGTTCGATGTGTTCGCCAAGCTTATTCGCCTCAGCACCCTCGACCGGTGAATACTTGAATGCGCCGACGCGATCCAACTGTGCCGCTTCGATGAAGTCCAACAATTCTTCAAATTCTTCTTCCGTTTCACCGGGGAAACCAACGATGAAGGTGCTGCGTATCGTCAGGTCTGGACATATCTCGCGCCAGCCTTGGATGCGCTTGAGCATGTTCTCGCTACTGGCAGGACGACGCATGGCCTTGAGGATGCGTTCGTTCGCATGCTGGAACGGGATGTCTAGGTAAGGCAGTATCTTGCCCTCTGCCATCAATGGGATGACTTCATCCACGCTTTGATAGGGATAGACGTAATGCAGGCGCGTCCACACACCCAGGCTGCCGAGTGCTGCTGCCAAGTCGGTCATGCGCGTCTTGAGCGGACGCCCATTCCAGAAACCGGTGCGGTATTTCACATCCACGCCGTAGGCGGAGGTGTCTTGCGAGATGACCAACAATTCTTTGACACCAGACTCCACCAATTTCTCTGCTTCTGCCATCACTTCATGCACAGGACGACTCACAAGGTCTCCGCGCAATGCGGGGATGATGCAGAAGGTACAACGATGGTTACAGCCTTCCGATATTTTCAGGTAGGCGAAGTGTTTTGGCGTGAGGCGCACGCCTTGCGGCGGCACGAGGTCGGTATAGGGATCATGCAGCTTGGGAAGATGTAGATGCACTGCATCCATCACGGCATCGGTCTCGTGCGGGCCGGTGACGGCGAGCACCTTGGGGTGCGTCTGCTGCACGATGTCGCCCTTTGCCCCCAAGCATCCCGTGACGATGACTTTACCGTTCTCTTGTAATGCCTCACCGATGGCTTCGAGTGATTCAGCGATTGCACTGTCGATGAAGCCGCAAGTGTTCACCACCACCAGATCGGCGTCCTCATAGCTAGGTGTGATGATGTATCCCTCGGCGCGCATGCGTGTGAGGATGTGTTCCGAATCGACTGTCGCCTTGGGGCAACCAAGGGAAACGAAACCGATCTTGGGGGTGTCTGTGCTCATGTGTTCAATGTCCGAATTACCGCAACTGAAGGTGCCACGGGCGCGCATTATACAGCGGCTAAAGTTTCCTCCCATGCTGCCGAAATCAAAGAAGCGGGATTGCATTAACAGTGGCCGATGCTTGACGGAAAATTAGCTAATGAGTTCTACTCCGTGACCCACAACCGCCGACGCATCGTGCGGAGAAGGCATTTTCAATGTGTATCTTGAGAACACCCTCAGCGGGAAGGCGTATCAACCCTCGTAAAAAATCGCGTTCTAAGGAGCATGAAAATGCCTTTTGAGATATTGGAACATGTGCTGCCAGATTCCCCATCCCCTTCTGTACTCATCATCGATGATGAATTCACCAGCCGCGTCATCCTAGAAAGGATCGTGAAGAACATCCATCAGGACATCGTCGTCACTTCATTCGCAGACCCTATTCCAGCGATGGTGTGGGTGAGTAAGAACCTCCCCGATCTGATCTTGGTGGATTACTTGATGGACGGCATGTCCGGCCTGGAAGTCGTCACCAAGATCCGTCGCTCGCCTCATCTGGAAGATGTGCCTGTCGTGATGGTCACCGTGGCAGATAAGAAAGACGTCCGCTACCAAGTGTTGGATGCGGGCGCGACCGATTTCCTAAGCAAGCCCATCGACCCCTACGAATGCCGTGTGCGTTGCCGCAACCTGCTCTCCATGCGCTTGCACGAGAAGATCGTGCTTAGCCGCGCGCAATCGCTAGAGAAAGCCGTGATCGAGGCGACCCAACAGATACGTGAACGTGAACAAGAAACACTCTACCGCCTGGCAAAAGCGGGGGAGTTCCGCGATAGCGACACAGGTAACCATGTGCTACGCATGGCGAAGTTCGCGCGACTGATCGCCGAAGGATTGGGCCTCCCGCAAGAGCGTTGCGAGATGATTGAGATCGCAGCACCGATGCATGACATCGGCAAGATCGGCATCCCCGACAACATCTTGCTCAAACCCGGCAAACTCATGCCTGATGAGTTGAAACAGATGCAGAACCATCCCTTGATCGGCTACAACATGCTACACAGTAGTAAATCAAAATTCATCGCGCTCGCCGCAGAGATATCTTGGGGGCATCACGAAAAGTTCGACGGCAGCGGCTACCCGAACGGACTGGCTGGCAAGGACATCCCACTCGAGTCGCGTATCGTCGCAGTGGCGGATGTATATGATGCATTGACCTCGGTACGCCCTTACAAACAGGCATGGACGAACCACCGCGCACTGGAATACATCGTCACCCACGCCGGCACACACTTCGATCCAGACTGCGTCGAATCCTTCGTTTCACAGTACAGCA
>JBAYTV010000057.1:0-8119 GCA_041675405.1 Sideroxydans sp.
CTCTATCGCCATCGTGCCGCTCTCCACCCCTCTGCTAGCCGGCCCTGGCGCGATCAGCACGGTCATCTTGGATGCGCACAAAGGCAGTGGCACAGGACACTATGGGGTGATGGCGCTAGTTCTCGTCGCGCTCAGTCTCACTGTATGGATCACCTTCCTCATCGCACCCTGGGTATCAAGGCGGCTGGGCAGGATAGGCAGCAATGTCGTCACCCGTTTGATGGGCTTATTACTTGCTGCCATCGCCGTGGAGTTCATGGCAGGCGGGATACGCGGGTTATTTCCCGCACTAGGATAAAAATGGAAAAAGTACGACTCTCAAAACTGATGTCCGAACAAGGACTCTGCTCACGCCGCGAGGCGGATGACTACATCGCCAAAGGTTGGGTGAAGGTGGATGGCGAGATAGTGAGCGAACTCGGCTTTAAGATCTTACCGACGCAGAAGATCACTCTCGAAAAAGCGGCTCAGGCCAAACAAAAAGATCGTGTCACCATCTTGATGCACAAGCCCGTCGGCTACGTTTCAGGCCAAGCCGAGGAAGGTTACAAACCCGCCATATTGCTGTTCGATCAGTCCACGCGCTGGGCAGAAGACAAATCACCGCACCGCTTCCATCGCAGCCAGTTCTTAGGTCTCGCCCCCGCGGGCCGTCTCGATATCGACTCCACCGGGTTGCTGGTGCTCACGCAAGATGGGCGGGTCGCCAAGCAACTGATTGGCGAAGACTCGCCTGTCGAGAAAGAATACCTAGTGCGCGTGCAAGGCAAGTTGGAGAACAACGGTTTGGCGATGCTGAATCACGGCTTGTCGTTGGATGGCAAGAAACTAAAACCCTCCAAAGTGAGCTGGATGAATGACGACCAACTGCGCTTCATCCTCGTCGAAGGCAAGAAGCGTCAGATACGCCGTATGTGCGAGATGGTGGGACTGCGCGTCACCGCATTGAAACGTGTGCGCATCGGCAAGGTTCGACTGGGTGAGTTGCCACAAGGGCAGTGGCGTTACTTACGTGAAGACGAGAGTTTCTAGCAGCAAATACCCATCGTCATTCCCGCGCAGGCGGGAATCCCGTTTAAATGAGTGAACTAGATTCCCGCCTACGCGGGAATGACGGCATGTTGGAAATCACTCCTGCTTGTCCGCCTCGATAAGCAGACGTTCCACCAGCAAGGAATGCAACCTGCGACTGTCGGCGCGCAACACGGTGAACTGCCACTCGCCGATCTGGACGCGGTCATTGCGCTTAGGCAGCTGGCCCGCCGACTTGAGCACCAGTCCACCGATGGTGTCGCAATCCTCGTCACTGAAATCCGTCCCCAATTCCTCATTGAAATCTTCGATCTCGGTGTCGGCTTTCACGCGCCAATGCGCATCGTCCTGACGGATGATGTTGTCCTCATCCTCATCGAAGTCATATTCATCCGCGATGTCGCCCACGATCTGCTCCAACACGTCTTCGATAGTGACCATCCCGCTCACGCCACCGTACTCGTCCACCACCAGCGCGATGTGATTGCGATTGCTGCGGAAGTCGCGCAGCAACACATTGAGGCGTTTGGATTCAGGCACGAACACCGCCGGGCGCAACATGTCGCGCACATCGAACTCCTCACCCGCGTAGTAACGCAGCAAGTCTTTCGCCAACAAGATACCGATGATGTTGTCCTTGTCGCCGTCGGTGACGGGGAAGCGCGAGTGCGCGGTCTCGATGACATAGGGGATGAATTCTTCCGGCGGTTGACTGATATCGATGACATCCATCTGCGCACGGGGGATCATGATCTCACGCACTTGGCGTTCAGAGACTTGGATGACGCCTTCCATCATGGAGAGGGCATCGGCATCCAACAGGTTGCGCTCGTAGGCGCTATGCAACAGGGAGATCAACTGCTCGCGATCTTCCGGCTCACGCAACAGCAGATTGGATAGCCGTTCCAGCAGGCTGGGTTTGTTACTACTTTCTGAACCGTCCATCATTAAAACTTATGTAACAAGATAAGGGGCAGGATACCTTAATTTGAGCATCAACGCAGTCTCGAGGGCCTCCATCTTCTCTGCATCACGCTTATTTTCGTGGTCATAACCTTGCAGATGCAACACCGCATGAATGGTCAGATGCGCGAAGTGCGCAAGCAGATCCTTACCTTGCTCCTTGGCCTCGCGTGCCACCACTGGCGCGCAGATCACCACATCGCCATACAACGGCTCGCTATCGTCATAGACGAATGTGAGCACGTTTGTCGCGTAATCCTTGCCGCGATAGCTCTGGTTCAAAGCGCGCCCTTCGATGTCATCCACGAGGCGCAACACCATCTGCACATCTTGCTGCAATGCCGCTTTCACCCAACGGCGGAATTGTTGTCGAGTCGGCAATTTCTTCGCATTGCTCGCGAACTGTACCGACAAAGAGAGTTTGTTTTCAACATTCATCTTAAAAGCCTTAAATTCAAACCGCAGAGTTCACAGAGTACACAGACAAAGAAAAGGACTGTCTGTAATTTACTGGCTCACCCCAAAAACTGAGTGTAGTTTCGGGATAACCGTTTGTTTCTCCTCTGTGAACTCTGTGCTCTCTGTGGCTTACTGAGTTTTTCAGGTTCATTTCAATACCAATTCTCCACGCAAGGTGTGCAAGGTACCCGATGCGATGCGCACATCCACATAACGCCCCAACATCCCCGGCGACCCGCCAAAATTAACCACTCGGTTGTTCTCGGTACGCCCGGCCAATTCCAGCTCGCTCTTGCGCGAGATGTTCTCCACCAGCACGCGCTGCACCGTACCTGCCATGCTGTCGCTAACTTGTTGGCCTAGAACAGCGATACGTTCCTGCAAACGATGCAAGCGCGCCATCTTGGCCGCATAGGGCGTGTCATCTTGCATCTCGGCAGCTGGCGTGCCGGGCCGCGGGCTGAACAGAAAACTGAAGCTGGCATCGAAGCCGACCTCGTCGATCAACTTCATCGTTGCCTCGAAATCCGCCTCGGTTTCGCCCGGAAAGCCAATGATGAAATCCGACGTGATAGAGATATCAGGCCGAACTGCTCTCAATTTGCGCACGATGGATTTGTATTCGAGCGCGGTATAACCGCGTTTCATCGCCGCCAAAATCCGATCTGAACCTGACTGCACGGGGAGGTGCAGATGCCCCGCCAGTTTGGGCTCAGTCGCATACAGCTCGATCAAACGTTGCGACATCTCGCGTGGATGTGATGTGCTGAAGCGCAAACGTTGCACTGCAGGCACCGCTGCGACGGCTTGCAGCAGGAAAGCGAAATCCACCGTATCCCCGTCATCCGCATCGCCCTGATAGGCATTCACATTCTGTCCGATCAGCGTGATCTCGCTCACGCCTTGCGCGGTCAGTTTCTCCACCTCGCGCAGCACGTCTGCGCAAGGTCGCGAGATCTCTTCTCCGCGCGTGTAAGGGACGACGCAGAACGTGCAATATTTGCTGCACCCTTCCATGATGGAGACGAACGCTGCGCCATGGGTGGTTTGCGCAGCGGGTAGATGATCGAACTTCTCGATCTCGGGAAAACTGATATCCACCTGGGCCCTGCCACTTGCAAGCCTGTCCACGATGAGTTGCGGCAAACGGTGCAGGGTCTGCGGTCCGAACACCACATCCACATAAGGTGCACGCTTGAGTATGGCGGCACCCTCTTGGCTGGCGACACAACCGCCAACGCCGATCAACAACGCGGGCTTCCTTAACTTCATCTCGCGTGCACGCCCAAGGTCAGAGAACACCTTGTCCTCAGCCTTCTCGCGAATCGAACAGGTATTGAACAAGATGATGTCTGCGTCCTCGGGTCTATCCACCTGCGCCATATCTCCATAGGCATGCATCACATCCGCCATCTTGTCCGAGTCATACTCGTTCATCTGGCAACCATAGGTCTTTATATAGAGCTTTTTCTGCACGTTCAGCCTTTGCAAATTTCCTGCATTACTCATTGAGAAATGTTGGCCTTTTATATCTAGGCCTTAGTAAAATTGTGTCAATCCTCAAATAATTTACTCATATAATCCAAAAAGCTTTAGTCAACCATTTGTTCTCGCTATCGCCTACAAGACCATCTAAACCAGTTCAAGGGAGTCACCGCATGTCTTTCATCGCAGACGTTACATCCATCGGCGTAGCAATCTTTGCTGCCGGTTTCGCAATCTGGATCACGATTCAAACGATCAAAGGCTAATCTAGCTTAAGGCGCGGGAGGCAATCCTCCTTCCGCCCCCTCTCATCTGCGCGCCAATTCTTAAGCCCATCGGCCCAGCCTTTTGGTCGGGTACTCTATCGTCTACGCACTTGCGGGGTATTCCAAATGTGCTACGATTACCCCCGTAGTTTTTGTTGGTATGTTCAACTTGAATCTCTGGGGAGGAGAAAATATGTCATTCATCGCTGATATTTCCACAATCGGTACCGCAATCTTAGCAGTTGGTTTTTCTTTGTGGATGCTGAAACAACTGTTCAAAGACTAACTCGCTGTTCGGTTGTAGAAAATAAAAAAACTCCAGCTTAGGCTGGAGTTTTTTTATTTGGTTATATGCTCACTTGAGAACACCAGTACTGGCTGTGGCATCCTCACTACCTATTAACAATCTATTCAATGTAACTTATTGTTTATATTGAATATTTATTGGTGGTGATAGGTGGACTTGAACCACCGACCCCAGCATTATGAGTGCTGTGCTCTAACCAACTGAGCTATATCACCGAAAACATGAAAGACCAAAGACGCTTAGCCAAAAAGAGGGCGGCATTCTCCCGATTTCGCCCCGTCCTGTCAATTACAGTCCGCCGATTTAAGCTCGCTGTCTGGAAATCCATTTTGTAAGGCCTTTATCTTCTCAGTCACGGCCGCATCCACATCCTTCAATGCGAACACGGTGAATTTTAGCTTGCTCATGCGTTCACCCACCTTGGCACTGCGCACCCCTTTCTCGCGCAAGCTCTCATGGAATTTCTGTGCCGCATCCTCGGTTCTGAAGACACCCAGCGAGATCGTGTTCAACCACACCCCCTCCTCCTGCACCACAAAGTAGTCATCGATCCCCAGCTTTTTAAGCTGGGCGATCTTGCGTTGCACCTCAGAGGAAGTCTTCAAAGGAGGGATGTACACCCAGAAGCCCCCGGTATGCTCAACGATATGTTGCGACAGCTTTTCGCCCAACTTCAATGCGGCCAAAGCTGCCTGTGCATCCGCCAGGCCACGCCCGGAGAACTCCCCCCACTCCAAGCATTGTTTGCCCGCCTTAGGTACGGATGCCAACTCAGAAGAAAGAATTGACGCAGGAGCAAAAGGAGTTGCGCTGGAAGAAGCAACGGCACTCATCGGCGACAAAACAGCGGATGACGGGACTACATCGCTGACTAAGCGGATCTTGTCCACATTGAGCGGTGCTTGAACTGCCACAACATCGGCACCACTCGTCAATGCGCCGCCCCATTGCATCAACGTGAAGAACGCGATGTTCACCACCAACAACAGACCTAACACCCACTTTGTCATACTTCACTTTCCCCTATGATCTGCAAACCACGCAAGACCAGATTATCTACGTGATCGAACGGCATGGACAGATGCGCCCCCACTTTCATGGCAGCACCGCCACTCAACACACAGCGCGCACCCGCTTCTTTAGCGCACAGCAATAAGAACTGACTCTCGATCGCACCCAGCGTCGCCCTGACCACCCCACTATGGATCGCATCAGCAGTATCCAACGGGAAGTCTTGCATCCCCCCTTCCGTTGCCGCAAGTTGAGCCGTACCCATAGCAAGGCTATGCTGCATCATATCCAAGCCGGGCAAGATCAGCCCACCCAGGAACTCACCTTGCGCGGAGAGCGCGTCCACCGTCGTTGCCGTACCGCAGTTCACCACCAGACATGCGCCCATCACTTCATGCCAAGCCGCGATCAATGCCGCCCAGCGGTCGCTACCCAAACGTTGCGGCTGTGTATATCCATTGCGCACGCCACACTGCTCCGATCTCGCCTTCACGAATTCCAGCGGACATTCCCATACCGCACAAAGCTCGCGCACCCGCATAGCGATCTCCTCACCCGCCACATTGGAGACCAGGATGCGCGACGGCGCAGAGTTGCGCGCGAACACTGGTTGCAAGGATGCCAAGGCAGAATGGTCGAACGCACCCATTTGGGATTGGCGCCCCGCTTCCACCCATGCCCATTTGATCCGTGAATTCCCTATGTCGAGCAATAACATCATGCTTTCCTTAAACTGATCTCACCCGCATGGAACACCTGCACGCCTTGTGGCGTACGCATACGCAAGGCACCTTCATCATCCACCCCCAGCACGATGCCCTCGACATGCGAACCATCGGGCATGTGCACGACAGCGGCACATTGCTGCAATTGGTGATAGTTCTCCCACTCAGCACGCAACGCTGCAAAACCGTGCAGCGCAAACGCTTGCAACACGGCCACCATATGTTTCAACAAGATCGCGAACATCCGATTACGCTCCTGCAAAGGCACACCGTGGGATAACAGATCGCTCACGGCTTGCTCTATCTGTTTGCGTGCCGCATCAGGCAGAGACAGATTCATGCCGACACCGATCACCACCGCGCTTGGACCCAACATATCGCCTTGTGCCTCCAACAAGATACCCGCCAACTTACCCTCAGGCAGTAGCACATCGTTCGGCCATTTCAATCCTGCCTCGCTCACACCCAGCTCGCGCAAAGCGCGCACCATGGCGACACCCACAGCCAAACTCAGGCCGGATAACGCGGCTAGCCCCTTGTCGAAGCGCCACAACAACGAGAACGTCAATGCATCCCCCAAGCCGGAATGCCAGCGTCGCCCCAAGCGACCCCGCCCAGCGCTCTGCCACTCTACCGCCAATACGCTTCCGCTAGTCGCACCTTGACGCGCACGCTCCAACAACACCGCGTTGCTCGATTCCGCATGCTCGGCCACCTCCACACTCAGGAGCTCACGTGTCTCGCCCAGAAACCCATATATCTCCTCTGCCTCCAACCAATAAAGAGGCTGCGCCAATTGGTAACCGCGTCCGCGCACGCTGTGCAACTTCAAACCAAAGTGCGCGACATCCCGCAAGGCGTTATGCACGCTGGTGCGCGTCAATCCCACACCACGCGCCATCTCCTCACCGGAATGAAAATCACCGTCGGCCAATACTTTCAGCAAGGCGAAGGTCAGCGGCTTGGGAATTATTTGCTCGATGCGACTCATTGCGACAGATCGTTGCACGTACCCGCGCCGCCCTGCTCGAAGAAACGCAGTATCTCGTCCCTGCGCTTGAGGGCATCTTGGTAACCCAGGTCGATCAACGCACGGCAATAATGTTTTTCGAACAGCAGATAACTCACCAGATTCGCGCCACTGCCGCGCATCACACCCACCAGGCGCAATAACAGCCTGATCGTCCACGGCAGATTGGCGATGTGGCGTTCCGCGATCATTTCCAGCGGCTGACTTGGCGCGATCACCAAGGCTTCGACGTGTTGTAGATTGACCGCATTGCGCGACTCTTCCGGGATCAGGCTGATGGTGCGATTGATACGTTGCAGACGCTCCAAGTCCACTTCCAATCCGTCGATGAAGATACTATCCAATGCGTGCCCGGCTATTTCTGCCAATGACGGATAGCTATCGATCTTGGATCTCCGCTGCGCCTCATCCTGCGCGCCATGCCCGACACCCACCACCAACACCCGCTCAGCCCCCAAGTGGAGTGCAGAGCTGATGGGCGCGATCTGACGCATCGAACCGTCACCGAAGAACTCGCGGTTCACATGCACTGCGGGGAACATGAAAGGGATAGCCGACGAAGCCAGCATGTGTTGGATACTGATCTGCGTCGGCACCCCAACGCGACGTGCGCGCTTCCAGGGTTGGATCTCCGGCGCGCCTTGATAGAAAGTCACCGAATGACCCGAGCCATAACCCGAGGCAGTGACGCTCACCGCATGCACCAGACCATCGTCGATGTTCTGCTGGATCAACTCACAAGGAAGCGTGCGCTCAAGAAAAGTACGCATGGGGCGGTTATCCAGCAGAGACACACGATTCAGACGATTACTGCCCAACACGCTAAACACCAGCCCCATGA
>JBAYTV010000058.1:0-8085 GCA_041675405.1 Sideroxydans sp.
CAGCAATGCACCTTGGTCACTCAAGCCCTTCGCCGCCTTCACGTCCACACCCTGACTGGCTTGCAATTGCGGCACCACGAGTGCCAGCCCCAATACGACAACCAAACCCCACAATATCTTTGATTTCATCGCGAACCCTCTCTTAGGCCAACTGGTGTGCAGGGAATCCACTCTGCGCCCAACCCATCATGCCACCGCGCAGATTGAACACATTGGTGAAGCCTTGCTGTTGCAGGAACATGCAGGCTTGAGCAGATCGCGCACCGCTACGGCACACCATGACGAGTTTTTCGTCACGCGACAGATCTTGTACTTTGGCTGGCAGGGTGTGCAGAGGAAGCGCTTCTGCCTTGGGTACGGTTCCCGTGGCGATCTCTTCCATACCGCGCACGTCGATCACACGCATGGTGTGGCTGGCATCACTGACCCACTTGGCCAACTCGTGAGCGTCTATCTCTTTGACTGAATGTCCGAACATGTGAATCTCTCCTTGATGAATGATGTGCGCATATTAGCATATTCTTATATTCATGCAAGGTAGAGTGATCACCAAAAAAATCCAGCCCCTTCCCCCTGCAGGGGGAAGGGGCTGGATCGTCTTGGATCAGTGCAGGCTGACGAAGGGTTTGAAACCTAGCTTGGATTGCAACTGAGCAGCCGCTTTGCGCGCTTCTTCCGCATTCGCATAGGGGCCGAGGTGGACGCGGGTCAGCCCGCTCTTCTCATATAGCGCCAGGGTCTTGCCGCTGTCGGCCGTCGCCGTGCTCATCTTGGCCAAGAAACTCTGTGCACCTTGCTTCGCCTTGAACGCGCCGAGTTGCAGATAGACTTTGCCAATAGCTGCACCTGCAGTCGCCACAGGGATGGTCGGCGTCACTGCGACAACGGGCGCTGCGACGGCGGGTTCCACTTTGACCGGATCAGGCTCGACTGCCGCAACGACAGGCGCATTCGGATCGACGGCGATGCTCTCGACCTCGACCTCTGCACTACCCTTGTTGACGTAGCCCAGTTTATACGCAGCGACGTAAGACAGATCCATGATGCGCTCATGCAAGAAAGGGCCACGGTCGTTCACGCGCACGACGACGGACTTGCCAGTGGCGACATTGGTGACGCGCGCATAGCTGGGGATAGGCAAGGTCGGGTGAGCAGCCGTCATGGCATACATGTCGTACACCTCGCCGATGGAGGTGTTCTGACCGTGGAATTTCTTGCCGTACCAGGAGGCGATGCCGCGTTCCTTGTAATCACCTGTTGCTTGTAACGGTGTGTAGGTCTTGCCGAGCGCGGAGTATTGGCGGTTGGCATATTTGTGTAGCGGCTCTGCTTTTGGCACAGCATCGGGGATCGCATCCAGGTTTGCCGGAACATCGGCCCCTGGGCCATCACCTGCCAAATATGCACCACCGCATGTGGCGCTGGATGCGGATGGCGCTGCTGCTTGCGGCACACTGCCCGCATTGCGCAGATCGACGATGGGAGCCGCCGCACCTTGTCGTGTGTCGGCCTTTTTCGGTGCACCAGAGCAGGCGCTCAATAACGCTACACCGCCCAACAAGAAAATCAGTTTGTGATCCATTTTATCCCCCTATGTTTTAACTAGTCGCTGGTGCGTATGGATACTCATCAACACGCCGAAGCCTAACATCAGCGTGAGCATGGATGTGCCGCCGTAACTCAGCAACGGCAACGGCACACCGACCACCGGCAGGATACCGCTGACCATGCCCATGTTGACGAAGGTATAGGTAAAGAAAGTAAGCGTGATGCTACCCGCCATCAAACGTGTGAAGTAAGTCGACGCATTGGCGGTGATGATGAAGCCGCGCCCGATGATGAAGATGTAGATACCGAGCAAGAGCAGATTGCCTAAGAAGCCGAACTCTTCCGAATACACCGCAAAGATGAAGTCGGTGCTGCGCTCGGGCAGGAAGTCCAGATGGGTCTGCGTCCCTTCCATGTAACCTTTGCCGAGGAATCCACCGGAGCCGACCGCGATCATGCCCTGGATGGTGTGATAACCCTTGCCCAGCGCATCTTGCGAAGGGTCGAGCAACATCAAGATGCGGTGGCGCTGATAATCGTGCAGCGCATGCCACAAGAAGGGTGCGCTAGCGAGAGCGCCGACGAACAACACACCCATCACACGCCAACTCAGACCTGCCAAGAACAGCACGTAGAAGCCACTGGCCGCGATAAGGATGGAGGTGCCCAGATCGGGTTGACGCACGATGAGCGCGAACGGCATCGCGAGCAACAGTGCAGCGATGAGGTGATTGCGCCAAGTGAGGGTGGCTTCGTGCTTCTCGAAATACCATGCCATCATCAACGGCACGGCGATCTTCATCAGCTCGGACGGTTGGATGGTGGCTACACCGACATTGAGCCAGCGTCGCGCACCGTGACTGATCTCTCCGAACAGTGCCACCCCTATGAGCAATGCCATTCCCAGGATATACATGGGCACAGCGATACGCATCAGCCAATGCAACGGCATATTGGCGACGATCCATAGCGCAGTGAACGCCACCAATATGTTGACCAGCTGGCCCAATACGCGCATCCAACTGCCATCACTGGAGCTGTAGAGCACGATCAAGCTGACGAACAGCAACGCTCCCAATCCGTACATCAGCACGGGATCGAGATGCAACATGAAGCGCCGTTTTATCTGTTGGACATTGATCATCAATCGTTCTCCACACCCGGCTTCTCATCCGTCTTCTTCAGCGGCGTGGGTATCTTACCTAGCAGATAATAATCCATCACCTTGCGCGCGATGGGCGCCGCCACCGAGCCGCCATGTCCTGCGTTCTCTCCCAATACCGCCAGTGCGATGCGCGGTTTGTCGGCGGGGGCGAAAGCGATGAACCAGGCATGGTCGCGGAAATATTCGGACACCTTCTTCTCATCGTATTTCTCGCCTTGCTTCATGCCGATGACTTGCGCCGTACCGGTCTTACCCGCGATGGTGTACTGCGCGCCCATGCTGGCACCGACCGCCGTACCGCCCGGCTGGGTGACCGCCACCATGGCGCGTTTCACCAGCGCCAAGTCTTCCGCGGGAATATCCACTTTGTAGAGTGGCTGCGGCGGTATCTGCACCTCACCTGCTGGATGCTGTATCTCTTTCACCAGATGCGGTTTGAACGCCACCCCGTCGTTGGCCAATGTCGCCGTCGCGAAAGCGAGCTGCATCGGTGTGACCAGATGGTAGCCCTGCCCGATACCTGCCGAGACCGTATCGCCGGGATACCAGATCTGTTTGTGGCGCTTCATCTTCCACTCAGTCGAAGGCAACAAACCAGAGACCTCGCCCTCAAGGTCGATGCCTGTCTTCTTACCAAAACCGAAATTTTGAAGATAGTCATGCATGCGGTCGATGCCCAGTTCGGTCGCCAAACCATAATAGAAAGTATCGCAAGAGACCTGCACCGATTTGAACAGATCGACACGTCCATGCCCGCCCGCCTTCCAATCGCGGTACTGATGACTACTGCCCGGCAAAGTGTAATAACCGGGGTCGCTGATCTCGCGGGTCGTCATCTTCGCGTTGTAGTGCAAACCCGCCAATGCCATGAAGGGCTTGATGGTCGACCCCATCGGATATTGGCCGCGCAAGGCACGATTGTTGAGAGGCACATCGGGCGAGTTGTTCAGCGCTTCCCAGTTCTCTGTATCGATACCGTCGATGAAAAGATTGGGGTCATAACCGGGCTTGCTGACGAAAGCCAGTACTTCGCCATTGCTCGGGTCGATAGCGACCAAAGCACCGCGATAATCGCCGAACGCCTGCACCGCGATCTCTTGCAGCTTTGCATCCAGAGTCAACGTCAAATTTTTCCCGGACTGCGGCGAGGTACGTGACAACATACGCACTGCGCGTCCTCCCGCATCCACTTCTACCTGCTCGAAGCCCGTCACACCGTGCATCTCTGCCTCGTAACGCTGCTCGATGCCGGTCTTGCCGATGTAGTCCGACCCCATGTAGTTGGTGGCCAGCTCTTGCTCTTCTAGTTCGTCTATCTCTTGCTGATTGATGCGGCCGATATAGCCCAGCAGATGAGAAGTCACATCGGTGAACGGATATTCGCGGAACAAGCGCGCTTTGATCTCGACCCCCGGGAAGCGATAACGCTGTGCGGCGAAGCGCGCCACCTCGTCGTCCGACAATCGCGTGCGGATAGGCAGTGTCTGCAAAGAACGTCGCTCCGACATCAGTTTCTTGAAGCGGCGCAAGTCTTTCGGTTTGATCTCCACCAACTTGCCGATCTCGGCGATGGTCGCCTCCATATCCGGCACCTTCTCGGGCGTCACCTCGAGCGTGTAACCGGAATAGTTGCGCGCCAACACGACACCATTACGGTCAGTGATGACTCCCCGGTTGGGCACGATGGGCACGACGTAGATGCGATTGCTCTCCGCCATCGTCTCGAAGTAGTCGTGGCGTATCACTTGCAGGTAGAAGAAGCGCAACAGCAGGATGAGGAACATCAGCGCGACGAAACCCAAACTCAGGAACAGGCGCAGACGGAAGAAGTATATCTCGCGCTGGGAATCTTTCAGCTCGACGGTGCGGCTCATTCCAGTTCCAGTTCGAAGGTCAAACAAGGCGACGACGAACGAACGACGAAGAAAACGAAAGTTTCAGTGCACGCTAACTTCGCTCGCGAAGTTAAGCCCCCAAGGGCGGCGGAAACTACAGTGTGACTTACACGGCTAGGAGTGAGGGAGGAAGTCAACGCAGTTTCACCGATGAAATGGGACTGGAATCATAATTCGTTAGGGTCGCGACGCGGCCGGCGCAGCGCCTGAAGCAGATGCGTGAGCGGGATCCACATCAAGGCGGAAGTTACTACGCCAAAGAAATATTCCCACGCCACGAAACCGCGCACCTGCCAATGCACGACGGCATACACAGAATAACTGGCGAGCAACAGTGCGAAGACATGCACGGATTGTTCGCGCAGATTGAACATCTGCACGCGACGGTTGAGCACCAATCCGCCAAATGCCAGCACCGAGTAAGCGAGTGCGTGTTGCCCGAACAAGCTGGCATCCGACACATCAACGAAGATGCCCAACACCCACGCGATGCCGATCCCAACGCGATGCGGCTTATGTGTGCACCAGTAAAGCAACACCAGTCCGACGAAATCCGGGCGCAGGGCCAACATCCAACCACGCCATGGCAACCATTCGAGGACCACTGCGACAAAGAAACTCATCACGATGAACACCGTGCTGGCAGGCAACAAGAACTCGCGGTCTCTGGCCAGATCGTTTCTCATGGCTTACTCCGTTTCACGAGCTTCTTCACGCGCTTTGCATCGTCAACTTCCGTCTCAGCAACAGGGCGCTCTGGTAGTGGCGGCACGCTGGACACGATGAGCAAGGTGCGGTGTCTGTCTACGCCCGCGAGTGGCGCACACACAATATGGGCGAATGGGTAAGCGGGGTCTCGCTCGACCTTGGTGACTTGGGCGACAGGCAGCGCGGGCGGGTAGGTTCCATCCATGCCCGAGGTGACCAACATGTCACCCACTTCGATGTCGGCATTGACCGGCTGGTAACGCAACTCCAATTCACTGATATTGCCCGAGCCGAACACCACCGCACGGATGCCGTTGCGCACGACTTGGATCGGCACTGCGATGTCTTTGTCAGTCACCAGCGTGACCTCGGACAACAAGGGGTACACGCGCGTGACCTGCCCTACCACACCGCCGTTATCAACGACGGCTTGTCCCGCCTGCACCTTGGCTTGCTCGCCTTTGTCTATGAATAGCTTTCGCTTGAATATGTCGCGTTCGACATAGGCGATCTGCGCCATCTGCATGGTGTAGTCGGCGCGTTGCGTCACATCCAACAATTCGCGCAACTGTGCGTTCTCAGCCTGCAGCGTCTGCATCTGATTGAGTAGCGCCGCATCAGCATCGTGTTGCAGATGCAGTTTCTCGTTGTCAGCGACCAGATGACCTTGCAAAGTGATGTACGAACCCGCACCGTTCCACACCTCGCCGGGCAAGGCAGTCAAGCGCTGGAGGGGATAGATGATGACGGCGATGATTTGACGAGTGGACTCGAGATATTTGTATCTCGCATCCACAAACAGCAATGCCAAGGATAGAACGGAGAAGAACACCAGACGCGCGACCGCACTCGGACCGCGATTAAAGAAACGAAGCGTTCTAGTGTCTTCCAAGGGGGTGCAACTTAATCGCTAGTGAAGATATTGCTGTACTTATCCATGCTTTCGAGCGCCTTGCCGGAACCGCGCACCACGCAAGTCAAAGGATCATCAGCGATGACGACGGGCAAGCCGGTCTCTTCCATCAGCAGTCGGTCAAGGTCGCGCAGCAACGCGCCACCGCCAGTCAGCACCATGCCTTTGCTGGCGATGTCCGCGCCCAACTCTGGCGGAGTTTGTTCCAGCGCGGTCTTCACTGCACTGACGATGCTGTTCAGCGGGTCGGTCAACGCTTCGAGGATCTCGTTGCTGGAGATGGTGAAGCTGCGCGGCACGCCTTCCGCCAAGTTACGACCGTTCACTTCCATCTCGCGCACTTCGCTGCCCGGGAAAGCGGAACCGATCTGCTTCTTGATCTGCTCGGCAGTCGTTTCGCCGATGAGCATGCCGTAGTTGCGGCGAATGTAATTGATGATGGCATCGTCGAACTTGTCACCGCCGACACGCACGGAACCCGAGTACACCGCGCCACCCAAGGAGATGACACCCACTTCGGTGGTACCGCCACCGATATCCACCACCATCGAACCAGTCGCATCTTCCACCGGCAGATCGGCACCGATCGCCGCGGCCATCGGCTCTTCGATCAACTCCACGCGACGCGCACCCGCGCCGTAAGCGGATTCGCGGATGGCACGGCGCTCGACTTGCGTCGAACCGCAAGGTACGCAGATGACGATACGTGGGCTAGGAGTGAAGATGCTGGATTTGTGAACACGACGGATGAACTGCTTGAGCATCTGCTCGGTTACGGTGAAGTCGGCGATGACGCCGTCTTTCATCGGACGGATAGCGGTGATGTTGCCGGGTGTACGACCCAACATCTGCTTCGCTGCAAGACCGACTTGCTGGATGACTTTCTTGCCGTTAGGACCGCCTTCTTGGCGGATCGCCACAACGGATGGCTCATTCAGAACGATACCCTGACCGCGCAACCAGATGAGCGTGTTCGCTGTACCGAGGTCGATTGCGAGATCGTTAGAGAAATAACCATTGAAATAACCGAGCATGTTGTGTCCTGTTTGTCTGTATTGGGGTGCCGCTAGAAGGCCGCGTATGATAACCTATCAGCCTTATTTGGATATAGAGAAACCCACGAAAAATACAGAATTCGCCCAAATGCAAGGCGCAGGAAAAATCCCGACGCGCGGCATATTTTTGGATATGTGAGCTAGGGATTTTTTCTGCAACGCCGCAGTTGGGATGAAGTGTGGGTTTTTAGTGGTTTCTCGGAGAATTTGCTATGAGCTTAAGTACCACCGACGTCGAAAAAGTGGCGCGTCTAGCGCGTCTGGCGATGACCCCTGCCGAGATCGAAACAGCCCGTTCGCAACTCTCCGGCATCTTCGGTTTGATCGAAGAGATGCAGGCCGTGGACACCAAAGGCATCGCCCCCATGTCCCACGCACAGGATGTGGCACAACGTCTGCGCGAGGACAAAGTCACAGAAACCAATCAGCGTGAGGCTTTCCAAGCTATCGCTCCGCAAGTGGAAGGCGGCCTCTACCTCGTTCCGCAAGTCATCGAGTAAGTGATATGATCGAATCCAGCCTCTCACAGATGGGCGCGGCATTGCGCACCAAGAAGATATCCAGCGTCGAACTGACCCAGCTCTACCTCGACCGCATCGCCGAACTCAACCCCGAGCTGAACGCCTATATCACGACCAGACCAGAAGCATCGCTGGCGCAAGCCAAGGCCGCCGATACCCGCATCGCGGCGGGTACCGCCGACGCGCTGACAGGCATCCCCTTCGGACAGAAGGACATCTTCTGCGCCAAGGATTGGCTCACCACCTGCGGCTCCAAGATGTTGCATAACTTCGTGTCGCC
>JBAYTV010000059.1:0-8080 GCA_041675405.1 Sideroxydans sp.
CTCGTTGCAGATCGGCTCGGTGAACTTGTCCGCTGCTTATAGCCGCATCATGGATACAGACTATGCCGCTGAGACCACCGCGATGACCCGCAACAACATCTTGCAACAAGCGGGTACGGCAGTGCTGGCACAAGCCAACCAAACACCAAACACGGTTCTGACTCTGTTGCGTTAAGTAGTTTAGATTGGCTAGTATCCCAACTGGGAAACCAGTTGGGTACTCAGGATAAAGGAGAAGCAAAATGCTCATCCCAAATGTAAATAGTGCGCTTCCGACTTCGCAGCCCGTCAGGCTCCCCGGCGAAGGGGCGCCTAAAGTCGCTGTAGCTACCGCGAAACCCGTGCCTCAAGAGCCTACAGCTCAACAGCTAAAGACTGCCGTGAACAACATCAACCAAGCGATGCAAAAGGCAAGCATGAGTATGGAATTAAGTGTCGATTCCAGCACAAAGAAGCCGGTCGTCAAGATGATGGATGCAGAAACGGGGGAGTTGATTCGTCAATTCCCATCGGAGGAGGTATTGGCGATCGCAAGCTCGATAGACCAATTCTTGGAGTTTCAACAAGGCCTATTGTTGAAGGCAAAAGCCTAGTTCAGGAGCTGGATCATGGCAACCACGACCTCAGTAGCATCGTCTAGCGCAGGCACACTGGATGTAGCCTCGCTCGTCTCTCAATTGATGACCGTTGAGCGCCAACCCATCGACAAACTCAACACCAAGATCGAGAGCTACCAAACCAAGATATCATCGTTTGGAACGATCAAGGGCTTAGTGTCAGGCTTTCAAACCGCCCTGCAAGGCTTGAGCACTAGCTTGCAGGCACACAGTGCAACACCCTCCGACACCAGCATCCTTTCTGCCTCTGCTACCAGTACGGCAGCGGCAGGCAGCTATTCACTGAGTATCACCACTTTGGCCCAAGCGCATAAATTAGCGGCTGCAGGACAAGTGAGCGATACCAGCGCGATCGCGGCGGGCGCTTCGACCGCCACCTTCACCGTGGGTACGACCAGCACCGACATCACGATCGCGGCGGGTGCGACTCTGCAAGATATTCGCGCAGCGATCAACGCAGCCAACATTGGCGTGACCGCCACCATCGTCAACGACGGTAGCGGCTCACCCTATCGGCTTGCGCTGTCTTCTGACAATTCCGGAACGAGCAATGCCATCAGCAGCATCACCGTCCAAGCGGGTGGAGATGCCGCAGTTAACAATCTATTGGCCTACAACCCGACCGCGAACGCACCTGCACCTGCCCCGCTCGTCCCCATGGCGCAAACGGTTGCAGCACAAAATGCCAATTTCACGGTGAACGGCATTCAGGTCATCAAAACTTCAAATACTGTGACTGACGCCATTCAGGGCGTGACGCTGAATTTGAGCAAGAGCGGTGTGACTAATTTAACAGTGGCGCGCGATACGGGTGCGATCAGCACCGCAGCAGCAAGCATCGTAGATACCTACAACGCCATGGCCAACCAGCTCAAGAGCCGCTCAGCCTTCGGTAGCGCCACCAAAGCCACACCTGAATTGGCTGGTGATGGAACGGTACGCATGATGTTGGATCAATTGCGCGGCATCTTTGGAACTCCAGCCACACCCGCAAGCGGCGGATCGCTGACCTCACTATCGCAAGTTGGCATCAGCATCCAATCGAACGGTTCGCTAAAACTGGATAGCAGCAAACTAAACAGCGCGATGGCGACCAACTTCAGTGATGTGACCAATCTGTTCTCTTCCGCATCGGGGTTCGTCACACGCTTGAACACCTGGGCTGACTCCGTTGTGCAAACTGGCGGCTTGATTGATGTTCGCACGCAAAACATCAACAACTCCATCAAGGGCTATACCGACCAAGTCAGCCAATTGGAAAGCAAGATGACCGTGATTCAGAGACGCTACACCACTCAATACAGCAACCTCAATCTGATGCTTTCGAAAATGAACAGCACCAGTGCCTATCTGACGCAACAATTCGACAATACTGGAGCGTGATCATGAATGCACATACTGCAACGAATGCCTATACCAAGATCGGTGTTGAATCCGGCGTGATCGGCGCCGACCCGCACAAACTCATCGCCATGTTGTTTCAAGGGGCGTTGCTGGCGATCGCGAATGCGAAGAACGCGATGCTGCGTAAAGACATCAACACCAAAGGTGCAGCCATCTCTAAAGCGATGCTCATCATCGACGAGGGCTTAAAGGCCAGTCTAGACAAGAAGGTCGGCGGCGAACTCGCCCACAGCCTAGATCAATTGTATGACTACTTGTTGTCGCGATTGCTAGCCGCGAATCTGAACAACGATGCACAGATACTCGATGAGGTATCGCGTCTACTCAGTGAATTGAAAGGGGCTTGGGACGCTATTCGTCAAACTGCTTTGACCAATGTGGCGCTACAGTCCCAGCAGATCGCAAGTCCAAATAAACAGCCAGCTTTGGTTTACGGAAGGATGTAAGTGATGAACATGATCATCGAAGATTACCAGCGCCTTTCCAGCATCACCGAACAGATGCGCAACGCTGCCGCCGTAGGGGAATGGGACGATCTGATCGAGCTCGAAAAACGTTGCTCGCAAGAAGTCGAAAACATCAAACCGCGCGATGGCGTTCCGACAGATGAAGTGTCACGCAAACAAAAAGCCGACCTTATCCGCAAGATGTTGGCCGATGACAAAGCCATACGTTCCTACACCGAACCTTGGATGCGCCAACTGGAACGCATCATGCAGAGCGCGCGCAGCGAACAACGCTTACAGAATGCCTATCTCGCTCAGGGATGAGCGTTGCGAAGCGATGAGCCATGCCTGTCAACCCGCTCGCCGCTGCACTCACTAAACTCGCCCTGAATGAAAAGCCTCTGATCGCAGCGGCCACAGACAAACCCAATCCCAAGTCAGGACTCAAACTCGACATCGGTCAACAAGTCCAAGGTACGGTGCAAGCACAGACTGCACCTGGTCAATTCCAAGTCCGCATCGCAGACCATGTCGTGCAGTTACAGCTACCCGCCTTCGTGCGCAGTGGTGACCTCATCTCACTGCAAGTCACCTCCTTGCAACCGCGTCTGGCATTCTCGCTTTCTTCGGCCACCAATCCTGTCTCTACGTCAGAACAACTCAGCTCTGCTTCACGCATGCTGTCTTCGATGACACAGCAACCGCTGGAGCAGCCCTACGTGAAATCCTTGCAGCGCGCACCGCTATGGATCGCCAACCAGGCCTCCGCACCCGACACTACCGTACTGGCAGACAAACTACATCACGCACTCAGCCACAGCGGATTGTTCTACGAATCGCACCAAGTGCAATGGATCGCAGGGATGCGCAGCACGCCACAACTGATGCAAGAGCCGCAGAACCAACTGCCACAACAAAATACAGCGATACTCAACGAAGCGGTAAAGATGAATGCGCCCGCCACACCCAGCACCATTCCAGAACACCTACAGAATCTGGTGCAACAGCAATTACATGCACTAGAGAATCGACAAGTGTTGTGGCAAGGCGTGGCATGGGAAGGTCAAGAGATGCGCTGGGAAGTGCGCGAAGAATCACCGCGCCGTAGCACAACAGGCGAGCCAGAGGGGCAGTGGATCACCGAGATACATCTCGACCTGCCGCGCCTAGGTAATTTGTCCGCACGCTTGAGCCTAAATGGTGGCGCGGTGAATCTGACGTTCAGCGCCCGCGATGAAAAGACGCGCGAGCTATTGGGTAACGCAAGCACCCAACTCGTCTCGGCATTGAACGAGCGCGACATCCCCGTATTGCAGACCCGTATCGAGAAGATGGAGGAGGCACTCCGATGAACGCCCCCAACAAACGCCAGATGGCGGTCGCCCTCGCCTATCAGAGTGGTGATGCCGCCCCCAAAGTCATTGCCAGCGGACGTGGACTCATCGCCCAAGCCATCATCGAGCGCGCCAAAGAGCACGGTGTGTATGTTCACGAATCCGAAGAGCTGGTCAGCATGTTGATGCAAGTGGAGTTGGACCAACACATCCCGCCTCAACTCTACCTGGCTGTCGCCGAGCTTTTGGCTTGGCTATACCGTTTGGAACGAGGGGAAATCCCCGCTATTCCACGCACGCAGCCCACCCTTGCTCCGTTACAATCAAAATAAGACAATATTCCAAATAGGCGGCATCATGCGCAGCAAAGAAATACCGCTCAAGATCGAAATGTTCGCCAACGATGAAGAGAACGACTTCATCCTGCACGACCCCAAAGAAGTCATCGCCGTCCTGCGCGATATCGTCGCCCATCGTAATCGCGTGGCACTTTACTTCAATGACGACAACAGCATGGTACTCACGCTATTGTTGGCAGTAGATGAGACGGGAGTATGGGTCGATGCGGCCGCCAGCCCCTTAGACAATCGCCATATCGAACGCAGCAGCCGCATCGTGTTCGTCAGCACGCACAACCAAGCCAAGGTGCAGTGGGTCTCCAGCGAGACCTCACAATGCATCTACGAGAATTCGGCAGCCTTCTTCCTACCCCTCCCAAGAAAGCTATTACGCCTGCAACGGCGCGATTTCTATCGTTTGATGACGCGCGAACCCGAAGCACTCTCATGCCTCATCCGCCCCCAGCCCGAGCAAGCTCACATACACCATAAAGTGACCGTGATGGACATCAGCATCGGCGGCGTCGCACTGGTATGCAAAGAGGACGGCGTCGATCTGCAACCCGGGGTGCAATATCAGAACTGCGAGATAGATCTACCGGATATCGGCACCATCAGCGCTACTATCGAAGTGAAGAACACGTTTGAAGTGACCGCACGCAATGGAAAAGTCTCTCGCCGCTCGGGCTGCGTGTTCGTCAAGCCAAGTGGCGAGGTATCGAAGATGTTGCAACGCTATGTGGCACAGATGCAGCAACAACAGGCCAAGAAGAACTTAGAAAAATAATTGGGGAAACCACACTTTTTGTTGGATCCTCCCACCCCAACCCATCACACCTGCATATTCATGATGTCGTTATAGGCCGCCACCATCTTGTTACGCACTTGGACTGCGGTCTTGAACGAGATATCCGCCTTCTGCATGGCGATCATGGTATCGCTCAAACTCACCTTGTCATCACCAAGCACGAAGGCTTTTTGCATATCTTCGGCTTGGCGTTGCGCCTGATTGACGCCATCCAGGGAATTCTTCAGCACATTGGCGAAATCTGCCCCGCCGGTCGCCTTTGCCGCTGGCGCCGGCTGGCCTTGGGCAACGGCCACCGCCGCCCGCATCTGAGCCAACAGATTGTCTACATTGCTCACGTTCATGCTCATTTCATCTCTCCTTGCGCTACTTCCATGGCCGCCACTTTACGCGCGCGCGCAAGCTGTTTAGCACCGGAAAAGCACCGGAATTCCCCCGCTTTTCAAGACACTGTGCTTGGAATAGAAGCCGATAATCCTCAGCGTGAACTAGTGAATCTTGCTTCCGGCAGGAGATAAAAATGGCTGAAACAGACATCAATACGAACCCCACCATGGCACAACTGATGCTCGGCATGCCTAGCCAGCAGAAGTTGGGGCTGATGGTGGCCATCGCGACCACAGTCGCCCTTCTCGCTGGCTTATGGATGTGGGGGCAGACCCCGGATTTCCGCGTGCTCTACGCCAACATGTCCGAACGTGACGGCGGCGCAGTCATCGAGGCTTTGCAGCAACAGAACATCCCTTACAAGTTCTCCGAGGGTGGCACGCTGATGGTGCCCGCCGACAAGGTGCATGAAGTGCGGCTGAACATGGCGTCACAAGGTTTGCCCAAAGGGGGCACGGTCGGCTTCGAACTGATGGAGAACCAGAAATTCGGCACCAGCCAGTTCTTGGAACAGATCAACTACCAACGCGCCTTGGAAGGCGAGTTGTCTCGCTCGGTGCAGACCATGGCTTCCGTAGCGAACGCTCGCGTCCACCTCGCCATTCCCAAACCCACCGTGTTCGTCAAAGAGAAACAGAAACCCAGCGCCTCTGTGGTGCTGGCGCTGAATGCGGGTCGCTCATTGGACGAAGGCCAAGTGAATGCCATCGTGCATCTCATCTCCAGCAGCGTGCCCGACTTGCCGGCCCAGAACGTCACCGTGGTCGACCAGAGCGGCACCTTGCTCTCGGCCGCCCGTAGCGGCACCGGTCAGATGTTGGACGCGACCCAATTGAAATACGTGCGCCAAGTCGAGTTAGATTACGTGAAACGCATCGAAGATATCCTGTCGCCGATCACCGGCATCCAGAACATCCGTGCCCAAGTGACCGCCAGTTTGGATTTCGCCGTGAGTGAGCAGACCTCCGAGAGCTACAAACCTAACCAACCCCCCAACGAGGGAGCTGTGCGCAGCCTGCAAAGCTCGGAAATATTGGATGGCATCAAGACAGCGGGTGGAGTACCGGGTGCATTGTCCAACCAACCGCCTGTACCAGCGACCGCGCCTCTGGTCACGCCTGCCAATGCCGTTCCTGCAGCGAACGGCGGCACGTCCACCAACAACTCGCACAAGGAGATGACCACCAACTACGAAGTGGACCGCACCATCCAGCACACCAAGATGCCCACAGGCAACATCAAACGTATCGCCGTTGCTGTGGTTTTGAACAATCGCAGCAGCGCCGACAAGGACGGCAAAGTGGTGTCCACGCCTTATACCGATGACGAAAAAGCGCAGATCACTTCTCTCGTCAAAGAGGCGGTCGGCTTCGAAGAAAAGCGTGGCGACACACTCAATCTGCTCAATAGCGCCTTCAACGACACCACAGAGATACTGCCGGATATCCCGATTTGGAAGCAGCCCGACATGGTCGCGTTGGCTAAGGATATCTTCAAGTATCTACTCATCGGTGGCGGCATCTTCTTCCTGCTGTTCGGCGTCATCAAGCCCGCATTCAAGAGCGTCGCCGAGATATCCGCCGCACAACAAGAAGCAATGGAATCAACAGCGGCACATGGTGGAGGCACGCATAACGCCGGGGGGGGCGCTGAACTCACACGGAAATCACCGAGTGCCTCCTATGAAAACAATCTGCAGATCGCCAAACAACTCGCCAAAGACGACCCCAAGATCGTAGCGACCGTGGTCAAGGAATGGGTGAACAAAGATGAGTGAGATCGGCGTCAATAAGAGTGCCATCCTGCTCATGACCTTGGGTGAGGATGAAGCGGCTGAAGTGATGAGGTATCTGGAGCCAAAAGAAGTGCAGAAGATCAGCACCGCGATGGTGGCGCTGAACAACCTCTCACGCGACCAGATTGCCGAGGTGTTCGAGGAGTTCCATCTCAGCGCCTCCGAGAAGACCACTATCGGCATGGATTCCAGCGACTACATCCGCAACATGCTGAATAAAGCACTGGGCGATGACAAGGCCGCAGGCTTGCTCGACCGCATCCTGCACAACAGCGACACCAGCGGCATCGAAAGCTTGAAGTGGATGGATGTCGGTTCGATAGCAGACCTCGTCACCAATGAACATCCGCAGATCATCGCCACCATCATGGTGCATCTGGAGCCGGACCAAGCATCGGCAGTCTTGGGGAAGCTCACCGAACGTTTGCGCAACGACGTGCTGTTACGCATCGCCACACTGGACAGTGTGCAACCGACTGCGTTGAAAGAGCTCAACGATGTCTTGACCAAGTTGTTGTCAGGTAACGCCACCGCCAAGAAGAGCATACGCGGCGGCATAAAGACCGCCGCCGAGATCCTCAACTATATCGGCAGCACACAAGAAGCCGTCATCGAATCAGTGCGTTCACATGACCCCGAGCTGGCGCAAAAGATCATGGACGAGATGTTCGTATTCGAAGATATCCTCGAAGTGGACGACCGCGGTATCCAATTGGTGATGCGCGAAGTGCAGTCGGAATCACTCATCGTCGCCCTCAAAGGTGCAAGCGTGGAGATGCGCGAAAAGATCTTCAAGAACATGTCGTCGCGTGCAGCCGAGATGTTGCGCGAGGATCTGGAATCGAAAGGCCCGGTCAAACTCAGCGAAGTGGAAGCCGAACAGAAAGAGATCCTCAAGATCGTGCGGCGTTTGTCGGACGAAGGCCAGATCGTGCTAGGCGGAAAGGGCGA